>JAEZFR010000338.1 GCA_023417285.1 Bacillota bacterium | reverse complement strand
CAACACCACCCTTCATGAATATGTTGCACAAAAAGAGCTTGAGCAGGCACAGATTATCAGCTCTGCAATGACGGCGGCCGCAGCAGAGGCCAAGTCGGGGGCAGGGGCTAAGGCGGCTGGGGGAGAAAGCAGCATAAAGGGCGGCGTCATTGCCGGAAAGCCATTTACTGACCAGCCTATGAAAATGTCCGAGGTAACGCAGGATTCCGGTAGAGTTGCTATATCCGGAGAGGTTTTCAGAACGGAATCCCGAGAACTCAGGAGCGGTAAGTTTATTTATATATTCGATATGACGGACTATACAAGCTCCGTTACTGTAAAAATGTTCGTTGAAAAGAAGGATATTGATACCATATCAGGGGCAATCAAGGAGGGAAGCTGCCTCAAGGTAAGAGGTGAGGCGCAATATGACAAGTTTGCCAAGGAATTAGCTGTTATGGCCTTTGACGTTGTTGAAGCAGAAAAGGACGAGAAGATGGACGAGGCTGAGGAAAAGAGAGTTGAGCTGCATCTTCACTCCCAGATGAGCTCCTTGGACGGAGTTACAAATGTAAAAGACCTCGTAAAGAGAGCTGCTCAATGGGGGATGAAGGCAATAGCCATTACAGACCATGGTGTAGTACAAGCTTACCCAGACGCTTTCGCAGCATCTAAAAAGAATAAGATTAAAATAATATACGGGGTTGAATGCTATCTTCTTGATGATCAGGTGCCTATTGTATACCATCCAAACGGTCATAGCCTAGAAGATGAATTTGTAGTGTTCGACTTAGAGACAACCGGTTTGAATTCATACAAAGATAGGATAACAGAAATTGGTGCGGTTAAAATCAAGGGTGGAAAGATTGTAGACAAATTTTCTACCTTTGTAAACCCTGGAATTCCAATACCTAGTTTTATTGTTAAGCTAACTGGTATTACTGATGAGATGGTATCTGATGCACCTCCCATTGAACAGGTAATGAATGAGTTTCTAGAATTTATCCAAGGCAGTGTTTTGGTTGCACACAACGCTAATTTTGATGTAGGTTTCTTGAGACAAAATGCCAAGTTAATGGGTGAAAAGATTAAAAACCCTATTATAGATACACTTGAATTATGCAGAAAAATGTTTCCCGAGTTGGGAAAGTACAAGCTCAATATTATTGCAAAACACTTAGGAATTGAGCTTGAAAATCATCACCGTGCAGTTGATGATTCGTTGGCAACTGCCAAGATATTTATATACTGCATGGATATGCTCAGAGACAAAGGCTGTAAGGTAATAAATGATATTCAGGGTATGTTTGATGGTGCAGTAAACCTCAAAGCAAGCTCTTATCATGCAATAATACTGGTTAGAAATCAGACGGGACTTAAAAATCTGTACAAGATTGTTTCAGAGTCGCATCTAAAGTATTTTTACAAAAAGCCTAGAGTGCCCAAAAAGCTACTTATGGAGCATAGGGAAGGCCTTATACTTGGTAGTGCCTGCGAAGCGGGAGAGCTATATCGTGCCATACTCAACAATAAGACAGATGAAGAGCTTTCAAATATAGTAAGATTTTATGACTATCTTGAGATACAGCCTCTTGGCAACAATCAGTTCCTTTTAAATAGTGGAAAAGTATCCTCAATGGACGAACTAAAAAAGATAAACAAAAGGATAGTAAAGCTTGGGGAAAAACACAAAAAGCCTGTAGTTGCCACTTGTGATGTTCACTTCCTCGACCCGAGGGACGAAGTATACAGAAGAATACTAATGTCTGGACAGGGGTACTCTGATGCCGACAATCAGGCGCCATTATACTTGAGGACCACTAATGAAATGCTCGAGGAGTTCCAGTACCTTGGAAGTGAAAAGGCGTATGAGGTGGTTGTTACAAACACTAATCTGATAGCAGATATGGTTGATGTGATAGCTCCTGTTCCTGAAGGCACTTTTCCTCCAAAAATTGAGGGCGCCGAGCATGATATTGAGGAGATGGCAATTAGCACAGCCAAAAAGATATACGGTGAAGAGTTGCCGGAAGTTGTTTCACAGAGGTTGGATAAGGAACTCAACTCTATAATTAAAAATGGCTTCTCGGTTATGTATCTGATTGCACAAAAGCTGGTTTCCAAGTCACTGAGTGATGGCTATTTGGTTGGTTCGAGAGGATCGGTTGGTTCATCCTTTGTAGCAAATATGGCAGGTATTACAGAGGTTAATTCTTTGCAGCCTCATTACATTTGTGAAAACTGCAAGCATTCAGAATTTATTTTGGATGGCTCATATGACTGCGGTTTCGATATGCCCGATAAAACTTGTCCAAAGTGTGGCAATAACCTAAAAAAAGATGGCTATGATATACCGTTTGAAACGTTCCTTGGCTTTGATGGGGATAAGGAGCCTGATATAGACCTTAACTTCTCCGGTGAGTATCAGACCGTTGCACATAAGTACACCGAAGAACTCTTTGGAGAAGGCTATGTATTCAGAGCTGGAACAATAGCTTCTGTTGCTGAGAAAACGGCATATGGCTATGTCAAGAACTATCTGGACGAGCGAAATATAATAGTTACAAATGCTGAAATAAACAGGCTTGTTAAGGGCTGTACGGGTATCAAGAGAACTACCGGACAGCACCCTGGCGGTATAATGATAGTACCAAGGGACAAGGAAATTTACGATTTTTCTCCAATACAGAGACCTGCGGATGATACTCAGTCAGTGATTACCACCACGCACTTTGATTATCACTTCTTGCATGGTAGTATTCTTAAGCTTGATATACTAGGTCATGACGACCCTACTGTTATCAGAATGCTGGAGGACTTGACGGGGGTTAATGCTACCCAAATTCCAATCGGTGAGTCAAAGACAATGAGCCTGTTCAGCTCTACTGATGCTCTTGGGGTAAAACCTGAAGATATAAACAGTGAGTCGGGGACCTTTGCAATACCGGAATTCGGGACAAAATTTGTTCGTCAGATGCTGGTTGATACCAAGCCTCAGACGTTCTCTGAATTAATAAGGATATCAGGGCTTTCACATGGAACGGACGTATGGCTTAACAATGCGCAAGACCTGATAAGAGACGGAATAACAACACTCTCAAAGTGTATCTGTTGCCGTGACGATATAATGATTTATCTGATGCATGCAGGACTTCCTCCAAAGACAGCCTTCAAAATCATGGAGGATGTAAGAAAGGGTAAGGGCGTAAAGGAAGAGTACGAGGTTATAATGAAGGAAAATAATGTACCTGATTGGTACATTAAATCCTGTAAGACTATCAAGTACATGTTCCCCAAAGCACATGCAGCTGCATACGTTATGATGGCCTTTAGAATAGCGTGGTTTAAGGTTTATTACCCAGAGGCCTTCTATGCGACGTACTTTACGGTTAGAGCTGATGATTTTGATGCTGAAATAATGGCTCAAGGCCAGGACAAAGCAAGAAATAAGATACGTGAGTTTGAGCAAAAGGGAAATAATTTGACTACCAAAGAGAAGAATATACTAACCATACTTGAGGTAGCAAACGAAATGTATGCAAGAGGCTATAATTTTCTGCCTATTGACATATATAAATCTGAAGCAGTCAAATTTACCATAGAAAAGGACGGACTAAGACCACCATTAAATGCGCTGCAAGGCCTAGGTACATCAGCTGCACAGAATATAGTAGAGGCCAGAAAAAATGGAGAATTCCTTTCCATAGAAGAATTGCGTACCAAGGCTAAAATAAGTAAGTCTGTCATTGAAATTCTAGAGAGAAATGACTGCTTGAGAGGACTGCCACAAAGCAATCAGTTATGTCTATTTTAATGAGAAAAATGAAGAAAACTAAAGATAATACAAAAAAACATTAAAAAGAGTAATAAATTATTGATAAGTTGGAATAATAATGATATAATACACGAGGATAGAGGTTTAATAGACTTTACTGCCAAGAGTGGGAAATCCCACTCTTTGTTGTTTAGCTAGATAAAAAAGGACTCAGTTCCTTTATTTTTTCAATTATAAAAACTATCCGAGGCTTGGCCTCAGGACATCTATGGCACATATAGTGCCTTAGTTTTTGCACTGATTTTTTTTGTGATATTAAGGCTGAATGTATTTGTTATGTATGGTTAATCATGCAAATGAAAGGAATGTATATATGAAAAAGCAGGTACAGCAAGCTATTTTTGAGTTGGCAGCTCCCATTGTTGATAGCTTAAATTATGAGTTGGTTGATGTTGAGTTTGACAAGGAGGGTGCTAACTGGTACTTACGAATTTATATTGATAAAGATGGTGGTATAACCATTGATGATTGTCAGGCAGTAAGTGAACGTATGAGTGATATACTTGATAAACAGGACCCTATACAGCAAAGTTATTATCTTGAGGTTTCTTCCCCAGGTTTAGATAGACCCCTTAAGACAGAGAGAGATTTTGTTAAATATAAGGGAGAAGAGGTTGAGGTCAAGCTTTTTCAGCCAATTGAGGGGCAGAAGCTGTTTGAAGGTGAACTCATAGGTCTTATAGAAAATAAAATTGTTATAAAATCAAACAGTAAAGAATTATCCTTTGAAAAAGAAAAGGTAGCAATAGTAAGAAGGGTTATTAGATTTTAATAATTTATTATAGGAGGGTGACAAAATGAGCGCTGAATTAATTTTAGCTCTTGAACAACTTGAAAAGGAAAAGGGTATTGACAAGGATATTATAATAGAGGCTATAGAATCAGCTTTGATTTCTGCATATAAAAAGAATTTTGGTTCAAACATGAACGTTAAGGTAAATGTTGATAGAATTACAGGTGATGTGAGAGTATTTGCGCTCAAAAAGGTTGTTGAAGATCCTGATTATGATAATATGGAAATTTCTCTTGAAGAAGCAAAGAAGGTTGATGCTGTTTTAAATATAGATGATTATGCTGAAGTTGAAATTACACCTAGATCCTTTGGCAGAATTGCTGCTCAAACTGCTAAGCAGGTAGTTGTTCAGAAACTTAGGGAAGCTGAAAGAGGAATTATCTATGATGAGTTTTACAACAAGGAGAGCGATATTGTTACAGGTATTGTTCAAAGAACTGAGAAGAGAAACGTTGTTGTAGACTTAGGTAAGACCGAAGCTATACTTGCTCCGACAGAGCAGACTCCGGGAGAGGAGTATAGATTTAATGACAGAATTAAGTCTTATGTTATAGAAGTTAAGAAAACAACTAAGGGGCCACAGATTATCCTATCAAGAACTCACCCAGGGCTTGTAAAAAGATTGTTTGAACTAGAAGTTCCAGAAATTCATGATGGAACTGTTGAGATAAAGAGTATCTCACGTGAACCAGGTTCCCGTACCAAGATAGCAGTGTATTCAAAGGATGAAAATGTAGATCCGGTTGGTGCATGTGTTGGACAAAAGGGTACTCGTGTTCAAGCAATTGTAGATGAATTGCGCGGAGAAAAGATAGATATTATTAAGTGGAGTAGCGATGCTAGGGACTATATTTCTAGCAGCCTTAGTCCTGCAAAGGTTTTAAGAGTTGATGTAAATGAGGACGAGAAAACAGCAAAGGTAGTTGTACCAGATTACCAGTTATCACTTGCTATAGGCAAAGAAGGGCAAAACGCTCGTCTTGCAGCTAAGCTTACTGGTTGGAAGATTGACATAAAGAGCGAATCACAGCTTAGGGCTTCAATAGAAAAGCAGCTATTTGATGACAATTATGTTTCAGATTATAGTTATAATGAAGACGATGATGAAGACACTCTTCTAGATGACTAATATAATTTTTTAGTATATTTTTGGGAATAATATGTCTTTATTGGAAGGTGTGAATTAATGAAACAAAAAAAGATACCTCTACGCATGTGTCTTGGATGCAAGGAAATGAAGCCCAAAAAAGAGCTAATTAGAGTGGTTAGAAACAATGAAGGTGAGATTAGTATTGATACAGTCGGAAAAAAACCTGGGAGAGGTGCATATATCTGCAAATGCCAAGAGTGCCTTGAGCAGGCAATAAAAGCAAAGAGACTTGATAAAGCCTTTGAGACCAGTATCAGTATTGATATATATGACAATCTAAGAAAGCAATTGGAGGATAGTAATGGATAAAGTTTATTCCTTGCTTGGAC
>JAEZFR010000311.1 GCA_023417285.1 Bacillota bacterium | reverse complement strand
ATTATCAAAGGAATAGTATTCCATTGAAATCCCAACAATTGAGTAATCAGGCATATAACCGCTTTCTCTCATTATTTTCTCGGTTTTGGTATGTGCCCCCTTTTCCAGATTAGAAGTGTTTCCTTTTATCCACCCAATACCCATTAGACATTCTGGGATGTCGCGATAAGAAAACCCGTTTGGAACATTAGTATCCGGTCTGGCAAATACCCCTGCTATATAAGTAAACTCTTTAGTTTTGGAATTGTAATCACCCATCCAGCCTATTGTGTCCCCTCTGGGAGAAACTCTCTGAGGCATATTTTGAAGAAACTCATTTGTACCGTCTATTAACATATTACTCCATAATTCCGGAACAGGATTTTTCTTGTCAACAACCACCTCTTTACCAATAAACCTAACTGCTTTGAAGTTTTGAACTTCAAAAGAAATTTGCAGCCCCATAAAATCCTCCATAGCTAAGTCCAATAATAATATAATAATTTAGTCTGTACATTATACCACACTATCTCATTTAAGGTAATAATTTCACATTGCTTCTATAATCAAATTAAGCCATAGTCACTTGAAACCAGTGGCTTATTAATTCAAAAACTTATAGCAGTTTCCAAAAGCCAATTACCATAACCCTTCCCCCTTACTTCTTTTATTAATCCCAAATCAAATTCACCTACACCCTCCTGAATATTAAATTGCAGATAGAAATGTAAAATATAAACCATTAGATTTGATTGCATTATGAGAACAGAATAAAAATGAATAACTTAACAATTTTTTAGAGAAGCCCCAAACGGAAGTACATTAACAGAGAAAGTACTTAAAAAATACGTGAGAAATGCTGATGGCATCCGATTTCATTCTTATTACCGTACCGAATATTTGTAATCCCTTCTCGTTCATTAAATATATTGCCTTTAATAGAGTAAAATTACTGTTAAAGGTATATCGCAAAAGAAGATAATATCCTGTTATGATATAAGTTCCAACATAAATATTTTTATGTAAAACATATATAGCAATTTTTAGATTTTGAAATTTTTGACTCAATCCTTTTCGTAGTAGTATTTGTTAAGTTAATGCTATTTATAATAAGCTTATAACATCATTTTATGAACACTCATTTAAATCTTGACATAAAAAACAGCCTTCTATGATTAATAATTTCTTCATAGAAAGCTATTTATAAATTTCTATTTATAGCATAGGTCCAATTATAAAAAATTAAAAAGAACTTTTTATCATAATAGAATCCTCTTAAGATAGTCAATGTATTCTTTTTTAATTTTAAGAGTACATTTAGACTCTGGTAAATACATTTCTTCGTTTTCTAAACTTACGTAAAAACTTATCTGGCTTGTTTTATTATCCTCAACAACATTAATAAAAATATTTATACTTTTTTGTTTAATATAATCTACAGAACTTATACTATCAAAACTTCTTGCTGCATCAAGAAAATCAGCAAATTCCTGAATATTTATATCTTTTATTCTAAGGGTTTTATATGGTGTTAAAACATTGTTCTCATATCTACTCAGGGATATATCACAATATGTAACGTTGCCTGAGAAAGTATTATAATATGATTTTAAGTAGTCTTTACCCTCAAAGTAATCAGAACTTTTATTCCAGAGAGATGATATTACTAAGAGAACAATTGGTATAACGATAACTATTAAAATTGCAAGCATGATAGCTCTAAAAGCATTTATTTTCACTATAACCATCCGTTTCTGTAATCTATTTGATAGCAAAGTATTAATTTCTAGTAGTCATAATAATAGAGTTTTCCATTAAACGCCCATGGATATTGATCATTGTGAGAATCATTTCTTGCTTTTTGATATATGCTTACACCCACATATGTATGATTACTATCTGGTGCATTTGCACTATATGACAATTCAGTTCTAAATATTGTTGAATCTTCAAAACCTGCACCCCAAAATGATTCGTCATTGTAGTATGCTTCAAAATATTTATCTTGTAGAGACAGTGTTGAATCTACCGATATTTTTGATCCTGGAGAATATGTAAACGATATTGATGGAGGATACAAGTTTACTGTTACTGATGTTGTACCACCTTGGTCAGCTGGACCTCCAGCTCTTACTATATCGTTAGTATAACTCGGGCGGAGTTTGGTGTAAAACTGGTCAGCATAGCTATAAGACGCTTGACTTGCATCATACTCAGGATCCATTTCAGAAATAGTTTCAAACACAAAGTAATCTCTTTGAGGGTCCTGATCAGCTACTCTGTGCATATAACAGTCAGTAATAAGATGCCAATTTGCATCATAATTACCAAAATCAGATTGATATCTCACCGAATTTATAATTGGATAATCATCTATACCCGCAGCACTAGCTGTATTTGTAAGTAAGTTGGAAAAAGCTTCAATAGGGTTTTCTGATTTTATTAAATTTTTGTTTGCATAGAAATCATTATATGGCTTTTTTACTTTTATTTTTTTAGCATGTTCAGCACTAGCAAACAATCCATTTACCACTCTATAGAAATTGTATTCACTTGAAAATGTTTGCACTAATGAATATCCCCATTCTGACTTTTCAACACCTATACAAACAGTAGTATCTTGATCCTTTTGAATTTGTGACTGTTTATCTGGCATTTCTTTAGGAATATTTTTTTCTAGGCCAAATGTTTTACAAAATTGCTCAAAATTAATATTTTTACCATAAAATAGTATTAAACTGCCATTATTAACAAGTTCTTTTACTCTTTCTTCAATACCACTATTATTTTTTCTTAAAATCTCATAATTAATACAAATTGTTTCAGCATCAGCTGGAAAATTATCTTTTGATAAAAATCGTTTTGAGCCGGTTGTCATCTTCTTCTCAATTTTTTTTGTATTCACATTGTTAAAAATGTTTTTATTAATATTTTGTTTACTAAGGTATTCCTCATCTTTAATTTTTTTATCAATATCGTTGATAAATTCTGTTTCATTATTATCATCTGTAACAAAAGCAATGTTCGTTGATAAATCTGTTGGTACGACATTTGTTGCAATTGTAGTAACTCCAAAACAACTTATTATAAGTAACATCATCAGTACTAAAGAAAATACTTTAATTTTCATGAAATACTCCTTTTATATAAATAATTAGAATTCAATTTACCCAAAATATATTAGCTATTTGTATTTCTGTTTGGTGAACGAATATACATTAAAGTTCATACCTCCTCTTAAGTTGTAAAGCTAATGTTGTTAAAGATATGGAATAATATTCAACCAGTTTATATTAGCAAAATATGGTTAATTTGTAAATAGTTAAATATTTAATTTATAATACACTCTATATACAACCTCTGATACTTGCTTCTTAAACACCTTTCAATCAGTCCACTTATTTAAACCATAATTATGGTAATTTCTCTAGCATCCCACTCTAAACCTCCATTTGGCTTTTTCAATATTAAGTAAAGAGATTGATTGAAAAGAATATGTTCTTGTAGTGGTACAGAAGATAACAGAAAGCCTAAAAAGAAGTATGAAATAAAGGATGAGATAGTCAAGGAGTTCAAGAAGACAATATAGCACTGGATATCTCAACCGATAAAAAAGGCCATAAAGCTACATTGTATAGCAGTATAAGAAATATGAGCATGATTGAAATAAGTGGGATGAAAGAAATCATATGGGAGATGCTTGTTGTCAAGGGCGTAACCGCAGAGACACTTGTAATCTATTTTAAAGTTACTACAATAAATTTACTCGATCAGTAACTTTAATAAATATTGTACAAATTTTTTTCACCGTGTTATAATAGCCGTAAGTTAATAAAGTTCTTTTCGGTTGAACGGATAACATCCGTTTTCAAGAGTACTTGGCTTCTGGGGTGGGAAGCTCGTATGCGTACGAGTTTTCCACCTTTTTCGCGTTCTTATATAGAAAAATCTGGTTCTCGTAACATAAATTGCTTCCCAATAATTGAAAGTTCCCCGATGGATTTTGATTAAGGGGGTGACAATAATGAATAATGTAAAAAAACATCTTATAATGGTAGCTTGCTATGTTGTAGCTGCAATTGCAATTGTAATTATTTTAGCTAATGTTATGAAATAAAACGACTATGGAGGATACTAAATGATTATCGGACTTTTGATTGTACTGGCATTAATATTAATTCTACCCTTCGTATTTAAGCCCATAGAGCATAATCTGGAGTACTTTCTGCTTGTTATGGGAATTGCAG
>JAEZFR010000187.1 GCA_023417285.1 Bacillota bacterium | reverse complement strand
CTTCTTAGCCATATCAACTAATTCTTCAATAGTCTGTGGTGGCTTCTCAGGATCTAATCCATTTTCCTTGAAAATATCCTTGTTCCAGAAAAGACCTAATGTACGAACTGCTGTTGGAATAGTGTAGTATTTGCCATCTATCTTATTTACCTTAACCATTGGCGCGAATTCACTCTCAATTTTTTCAACGGAGAATGAGGACTCAGGAAGCTGTTGTAATGTACCTGATTTTACATACTTAGGTACCCAACCGTAATACAAGTTGATAATATCTGGTCCAGTTCCTGCTGATACTGCAGCTGCAACCTTCTGTTGATATGAGTCATATGGGAAGTGCTTCTGAACAACTGTTATGTTACTATTATTCTTCTGGAAATCAGCAATAAGCTCGTCCATTAAGTTAACTTTTGTTTCATAGAAATACTGCCAGTACTCAATTGTAACTGGTTCTGCTGCTGCCACCGTTGAAGTTGCCGCATCAGTGCTTGTACCTGCTGATGAATCACTTGTAGCTTCATTACTTCCGCATCCAGCTAAAAGAGAAACTGAAATGCAACCTGCCAAAATCATAGATAAAACTTTTTTAAACATAATATCCCCCTTTTTATATAGATAGTATCTTGGTTATACACCTTTTTTTAGTTTCACTAAGTTAGTGAAGTATGATAATAAATATATTTTCCTCCTTTCATATTGACTTCTGTGTTACTTCACCATAATCAGTTTCTTCTAAAAAAGGTAACCTTATATTTTAATATGTATTAAAATATCACTAAGAAATAAAAGCTCCATAATTTGCTTTTATTGGTTTGTTTTGTTTACTTACAAACGCAGCTATTAAAAAAGTTTAACGCACTTCCAACAGCTCCACCATACTTCTTTGTCTTTGATAAACTAATCTCTACGTTTAATGGTATTAGTTGTTTTATATTCTTAGTTACTTCACATAAAAATTCATCGCCTTCGCCTGCCATTCCACCGCCAATTACAACCATTTGGGGATTAAGTATACAGAAAATGGAGCTTAGTCCCAGGCCTAAATATTTATAAACGTCATCCACTACCTTTTTAGCAACTTCGTCGCCCTGTTTTGCTTGTATAAAAATATCCTTGCATTCTATATTTTTATTTGTGATTTCTTTATAAATACGACTAGCGGCTGATGCAGATGCTTTTTGTTCAAAGAAACCAAAATTATTTTCACTATATGTATCATTATAAGCTTCAATAGATAAAGGCAAGTATCCTATTTCTCCCGCTTCAAAGCTATGCCCTCTGTACAGTTTTCCCCCAAGGTATAATCCACATCCGATACCCGTACCAATAGTAATCATTACAAAGTCATTATAATCTTTTGCTGCCCCTAAATACTTTTCTGCTAAAGTCCATACGTTTACATCATTATCAATACATGTACTAATTCCGAATCTATTCTCTATATGATCTCTTAATTGTACATTTTTCCAATTAAAGGCGGGACATACTATAACATTGCCAGTAGTATAATCAACGGTACCTGGTACTCCGATACCGATGCCGCATATATCTGTCTTGCTCTCTTTTAGAACGTTTTCAATAAGATCTTCTATATTTTTGAGGTATTGATCCCCATAATAATCGCTTTTTCTACTACAAGAATAAATGATGTTTCCGTATTCATCGCATATAACAGCTGAGATATTTGTTCCCCCGATATCTAAACCAATACTTGTCGGCATATTTCACATCCTTTCTTAATTAGTTTGTTTTGGTTCCTTACTATCTAAACTAATTTTAAAACAGAATATTATCTCTGTCAAGAAAAAAACATAATTTTTTTATCGAATATTATGTAAATGTGTTAATTGGAATAAATGTGTAGATGTAATGCCATTACTGCACTATTTGCTAAATTTTTAACAAATAAATCATCTCGATATGCTGCGTTATGTCAACATATCGAGATGATTTATTTTAATAATCACTGCTAACCATTTAATTGTCTAACTGGCCTTGCTTCAATATATCCTCTATATCCCATAGGTGCCAGTTGGAACCTGGGTCCGTCCTCTTGCGCCCATTTAAATCCATAAACTTCTGGATTATAATTTTTAATTACTTCCCATAGCTCACCTATTGCTTCCTGGTATTTTTCGTCATCATACGGCTGTCCCTGAAATACCATCATCTTACAGGGTGGAAGCTCAATTATTTCAAAGCCATCTGGAACCTCCCCAGAATAATCCATCGGCACTTCAACACCTTGAGCATACTCTGATGTTCCAGGTTTTCTCATATTGACAGGCAGCCACATCCCAATGGGCTCATAATTAGCCTCTTTTATGCTGCAAAGCACACCCCAAACATCACAGCCAACTTCTTCACAGTATTCAAAGTAATGAGTAGCTTTTGTACCTCTCTTCAAATTAGTTTTCTTTGTGGCCTCTCAACCACTTGAACAAAAACAGTATTAGTATTAGGGCTCTTTTCCTTAGAGTTCATCTCCATATCATTCACTCCTTTTTGAATTGTAAGATAGTAATCACGGATTCGAGAAGGCATAAACAGTTTCAACGGCGGCGTCTTACTGCAATATTTTTGAGGCGTAATCCCAAATTGTTTAGAAAAGGCTCGGGTAAAGCCTTCATGGGAGTCAAATACAAATTCAAACGCCACATCAATAATTTTCACATTATCATCTCTCAACTTAAGAGCTGCCCGGGACAGCCTAAGCGCTCGAATGTATTCAAATGGCGTTTTCCCTGTCAACTCTTTAAATATCCTTGCAGAATGCCAGGGTGAGTAATTTGCTGATTTTGCAAGCATATTAAGGGTTATTACATCAGAAATATGCTTCTCAATAAAGTCCTGCATCCGTTGAACCGCATCAATATTTCCCCAGTTATCCATGTTATCTCCTCCTGCATAAAGAGTATCATGAAATTAATAAAGGTGACTTGACTTGTTTTGCTACAATTATTCCAGATTGCTTACTTAAATACTTACAAAAATAAATAGAGTGGTTGGTTTCTAGCAGCTGCCACTCTATTATTCTAACTTACTTGTATACTTCTTACAATATAAACCATAGATGAAAGAATCATTTATTAATATAGTGCCTTATGTTTTTATATTAACTATCTTTTTATATAATGTTACATTTTATATTATGTTATATAATGTTATCTTTCTATATTATTAGCTATCTTTTTATCTCTTGCTTGAGTTTTCTGCCCATACCTGTATTTAAGTAGCTCACAATCAAGGCATCTAACTCTCTGCTTACCTTGAGTACCTCTTCACTTCCGCGTTCATGTGTCTCCACCATCTGGTTCAGCTTTTGTCTCAAATCTTCCATTTCCATAATCATGATCCCTTATCCTTATATTTTAAATTTGCCAACAAGTAGTTGAAGTTCAGTAGCTCCCTGCGCGTTCTGGTCTGCCAGTTCTTTTTCGGCAACTGTTTTATCAAGTATTTCAGAGGTTTTTTCTGCTATATCCTGTACTCCCTTTGCGCTCTCATTGATGGTAGCTGCAACTTCGTTCATTGCCGTGGATATGCTTGAAACTGCTAGATCTAGTTGCTCTGCTGATCCTTCAAATTCAGTCATGAGTCCATTGATATACTCCGCATCACTATTATATTGTTCACTGACCCTTGTAAGCTTTTGATAATCAGGAAGAACATTTTTATTAAGGTAAGATAGTATTTCCTCTGAATTCTCTTTCATATTTCCAACTGCTGAATATACCCCCTTGACTATCCCCTGTATTCCAGCTGCAGTTGAAGAAGATTGCTCTGCAAGTTTTCTTATTTCTTCTGCAACTACTGCAAACCCCCTGCCAGCTTCCCCAGCTCTAGCAGCTTCAATCGCTGCGTTTAGCGACAGTAAATTTGTCTGGCTGGTTATAGATAGTATGGTGTCGGTCAAAACACTTATTTTACTTATGTTATTTGATTCTTGAATAGCTCTTTCCATCTTAACCTTTACTTCGCCATATATCTCTTTTGCACTCCTTACGGATTCTAGGGCATCATGCTTCAAAGTATTTGCTCTCATGGTTATCTCTTTAGATTTTTCAGCCCCCTCCTTAACCCTTTGTGCAATTATATTAACACTTGCATTAATTTCCTCCGTTGTTGCGGTAATCTCTTGAGTCGCTGCAGCAGTTTCCTCCATTCCAGCTGAAAGCTGCTGAGTTGTTGCAGAATTATTCTGGGCATTTTCCTGCACAATGCTGGATAGTCTCTCCATACCATCAGCATTTTCGTACATAACCAGAGCCACATCGTGAAGCCTTACTGCCATTTCACGCAGTACCTTCCTTGTTGAAAACGTCGCCTTGGCAATAATTCCTGTTTCATCCTTGCTACTTGTCAAGTGTTCGTAATCACTGTCGTATTTCAGGTCAAGGTCTGCGGTCTTATTTATAAGCTCAGTAAGCTTGATTATTGGTGAGGATATACGTGCAGCCACAAGTAGCCCCAACAGTAGCGCAAATATTATCAGTACTGTACCAGCTATAATTATGTATATAACCATATAATTTATTGGAGCCATTATATCTCCTAAATCTCCTGTGATTACAAGTGTCCAGTTGGTATCAGGAATTATACTGTATGCCGCCTCTTTAATTCTACCCTGGTAATCGTACTCTACAACATCAGCATCTACTTTTTCACCTTTTTGAACTCTAGCAACTACATTCTTAATCTGTGTATTTTCAACTGGGTTACCTATTTTTTTCGTGTCGGGGTGGTATAACATATTACCTGTTTCATCAACCAGATATGCGTAACTTGATTCGGTATCAAGTATTTTTGCATCTGATAGATATTTGATAACACTATCGGCGTATACTGCTGCTGTTGCAAACCCAACTAGCTCGTCATTTACCTTAATAGGGTGTACAAACGCTACTATATTCGCTCCAGTAGACTTTGACTTGAGAGTCTCACTAATAACCGGAGCTTCTGTCTCCAATACCTTTTTAGTATAGTTCCTATCCATAACACTAGTTCCAATAAGCTGCGGATCACTATCCGAACGTATTATTCCCTCGGTATCAGTAATAAAAATATGCTCTATATTCCCTGCATCTTCAGTCATTTTTTTTAGCTTGTCATTCAATTTTGCTTGATAAGCATTAATATCTTCACCATCTTTTTGTTTTTGTAGCAGCTCAGCTACTTCGCTTTGATCTGAAATTAGCTGAATATTACGTTTCTCCTTCTCAATCATCGCCTTAATAACTGTTGAATTTTCCATATTAGTATTAGTCATTGATGATTTTGTCAATTCTCTTATGGTTGTTGTCGATTTATATAGGCTAATACTCCCCATGATCAAAATAGTGACCACCATCATAATAAACAGTATAAGAGATAATTTAACACGTAATTTCATTCTTTTCTTCCTCCTTAAGATTGTTATGTGACATATAATGTTCTCTGATTTTGTTTATCGTTTCCGATTCCGGCATAGGTTTACTAAACAGATAGCCTTGGATTTTATTGCATTTATGCTTTATCAGGAAATCAAACTGTTCTTGGGTTTCAACCCCTTCTGCAACTACACACAAATCCATACTTCGTCCCATTTTTACTATAAGGTCAGTAAGAGTCTTTCCTTTTGAAGAAATTGTATCTATAAAAGACTTATCTATTTTTAGAGTAGTAATAGGAAGAAGCTTCAGATAATTCAAGGAAGAATACCCCTTTCCAAAGTCGTCCAGGGCGATGCGTATTCCCCTAGCCCTAAGTATTTTTAGCTTTTTAGCTATTACCTCGTAAGACTCCATTAGAATTGACTCTGTTATTTCCAGTTCAAGCTGTATAGGATTGATATGCACAGCATCGATATTATCAAGTACCATATCTACAAAGTCGTCCTGTATAAGTTGAATCATTGAGATATTAACTGACATACTCAGCCCCTTGTATCCCAATCTCTCTAAGTTATTTAGGAATTGGCAGGCTGTTTTCAATACCCATTCTCCAATTGGTATAATCAAATGAGTTGCCTCAGCTACTCCAATAAAGTCCTGTGGAGATACAAATCCCAAATCTCCGCTTCTCCATCGTATTAACGCTTCAAACCCTGAAATAGTACCTGTTCTAATATCCAACTGTGGTTGATAATACAATTCAAATTCCTTTTTATCCAATGCAGTACGAAGGCTTTTCTCTATCTTGACCCTTCCTGCAATTTCTTCATTCATTGGATCATTATAGAAAACTATTCTGTTTTTCCCGGACTCTTTGGCTTTATACAAAGCTATATCTG
>JAEZFR010000102.1 GCA_023417285.1 Bacillota bacterium | reverse complement strand
CATGTCTGAGCGATAGTCCTTCTGTGTCTTGGGCGGGAATATGCGACTTGTTTTCCAATGTCAATAATCAGGTTTCAAAAAATCTTAAAAAGCTGGGATTTCCTACACTGGATAAGCTGATAAATATATCAGCGTGTTTCAAAGATTTAAGCTGTCTTGAAGAGACGTATATAGTAGTGGACAATTTTCAGCTACTAAAAAGCGATATTCTGCAGGAGCTGATGAGTATATTTTCTATGCACGAAAGTCCTCACCTGCATACGATATTCATCACCCAGCAGCTTGGGAAAAAAGCACAAATCACATTTCATAATACATATATACATACTATCGAGTCGTCTGCTTTTTTCTTTGATAAGGACAGCACAGCCAACTTGTTTAGAATGGAGGGCATCCAACTTAATGACGATGAACTAAACAGTGTTTACACAAGCACTGAGGGATGGATATCTGCTCTTCGGCTACAAATATCCAATTATAAGCAAAACGGCTGTTTTGACTATACAGCAGACATCGACCATTTAGTTGAGATTGCTATCTGGAACAGACTTACACCCGAACTAAAGACCTGTCTGGTTTCATTATCTGTCATGGACAGCTTCACAGCCCGTCAGGCGGCTATCATGTTGGGGGAGGAATCACTTCCTGACCCTATCAAGGATTTGCTTAAATACAACGATTTCATAAGATACTTTCCAAGAGAAAAAATCTTTGTAATGCACAGTATTTTGCAGAACTATTTAAGGAATCAATTCTATCAATATCAGACGGCGGCGTTTAAAAAGCGTGTCTTGCAAACTGCGGGACAATGCTGTATTGCAGAGTCGGATTACTATACTGCTGCACAATTTTTCTTCGAAGTCAGAGATTTTGATGCTATTTTGTCCATACCATTTAATAGTACATATATAATTAATAAAAGAGAAAGCAATATGATTAAGTTTCTTGTGGAAGTCATCAATGAATGTCCAGAAGAGACAATGTGCAAACACCCTTTCGTCTTAATTATGTTTTTGTATTTACTGTGGATGGATGGAATATATGAATCCTATCATAAACTATACCGGCTAGTTGATTTAGTCATAAGAAGTAATCCGGCAGAGCTTAGTAAAGACGAGCTTCGGTTGCTTAAGGGAGAATTCTTGCTCCTTAAGTCTTTTACTATATATAACGATATTAAGAAGGTAAAAGAGCTGCAAAAGACGGCCTATGAGCTATTAGGCGGATCCAGCAGGTTTAGATTGAACGAGATACCAATTACACTAGGCGCAACCTCTGTTCTTAGCATGGTTTGGCGTGAGCCTGGAGGCCTAGATGAAGCACTAGTAGATATACAAAGTAATTTGCCTTATCATTCTAAACTTACCAATGGGCAGGGATTCGGAGCAGACAGCGCATTACAAGCGGAAATGATGTTCATGAGAGGTGACGATATACAGGCCGAGATATTATGTCATAAAGCACTGTACCAGGCCCGCAGCAAACAAGAAACTTGTATTTGTCTGTGCGCTGAGCAGGTTCTAGCACGGATAGCAATCCTACGTGGAGATGTGGACGGTTTTTTTACCTCATTAGAGAATATTAAAGGATATGCTAAAGAAAGCTCAAATCTGTATGTACTGCGCATGGTTGACATATGCTTATCGGTTATTAGTGTAGCCTTGGATACGACGGATATGGTTGCTAAATGGTTTGGGGATACAGAGAGTATAAGTAAAAAAGTATATGCCAGGGCTGTCCCATATGTTAATATTCTTTATTCACATCTCTTGATTAGAAAAAAACAGCATGCCGAGCTATTAGGTCTGGCTGATAACGCTATTAGCACGGCAAAAGAGATGAATTATATATTTCCACAGGTTTATAGCTTCATATTCAAGGCAGGAGTATGTTACACAAGCGGCCGTGAACGTGAAGCACTGGAGAATCTAGAAGAAGCATTTGTCCTGGCGTTTCCAGACAAAATTTATCTGCCATTTGCTCAATTTATATATATGGGCGACATACTTTCTAAAGCGCATATTTATCCCTTAACACGCAGTGACACTCCTAGTCCAGATGAAGCAGAAAATCCTGTTCCATTCTCAAAAATATTAGAGACAATTCCGGGTTGGAAAGTGAATATTGATAAAATTATGGCGCTTTTTAATAGATACCATAAAGGTCGAAATATTATTTTAAATGCTCTCTATCAGGTAAAATCACCGCTTACCCCTAGAGAAAGGGAAGTCGCCATTCTTGCCAAGGAGCGTTTGAGTCATAAAGAAATTGCCGAGAAGTTATACATATCCAGAGCAACGGTGAGAACCATCATATATAATGCATACAGCAAGCTGGGTATTCATTCAAAAGCAGAACTATATAATATTGATTTCTAACAAGCAAAATACAAAAATACGAAAAAAAATCGTATGAAATAAAGAGCAATCCGCTTTATTCTTAAGAACGGCAGGTTGTTCTTTTTTGTATGATTTTATAACAGAGCGAATGATCTGTCTAAATAAACAGAAAGGAAGATATACTATGGCGCAAATCGATGTGTTGAATACTACAGAACAGGAAGAAGATACTCTCAAAGGGAAATACCTAATTTTCTCGATGGGCAAAGAGCTATATGGAATGGATATCCGATATATAACAGAGATCATCGGCATTCAGCCCATTACCGAGATTCCAGAGATGCCTGAATATATTCGCGGCGTCACGAACCTGCGAGGAAAGATTATTCCCATTATGGACGCTAGACGCCGCTTTAAGAAAGAGATCCGGAAATACGATGACAGAACCTGTATCATTGTGATCGAAACCAATGATATATCCATCGGGCTTATTGTAGACAGTGTTGCCGAGGTGTTGACTATGTCCGAAGAGGATATTGCACTCCCGCCAGAGATTAAGCAGATAAAACACAAATACATAAATGGCATCAGCAAAACAGGTGGTAATGTAAAGCTGCTGATCGATTGTGAAAAACTTTTGTCCGATGACGAAGTAGAAATGTTCAGTTCGATGGTTTGATGGCTTGAGTTAGAGGTGATTTAATTTTGAGTCTGGTTCAGATAAGGAAATATAAATACGAAAAAAGTTCGTATGAAGAATAACGAGCATTCTTCTATAATTGTCGAGGAAGCAGCGCAGTCAGAAGAAGGCTATTTAAAAAGCGTAAGGGCCCTGCCGGGCAATCATAGGAATAGTCACAAAAAATGCAATTGAAA
The DNA here is from genome assembly GCA_023417285.1 of Bacillota bacterium. GTDB lineage: Bacteria > Bacillota > Clostridia > Acetivibrionales > DSM-1351 > Ruminiclostridium. The sequence continues at coordinate 443 of JAEZFR010000102.1, read as the reverse complement.
GCGTATGGGATAATATCAAAACCACCCAAATTGAGGAGGCAAGAAAGAATTATGAAAAACTTATCCATCAGTGGAAAACTTATTCTAGGTTTCGGTATAGTGCTGGTATTGATGAGCCTGATTATTGGTGTCTCAATTACCAGCATATCAAACATGACAGACGTTACAGAGCAGTATTCCAACTTAATAGTGCCCACTACTCGAAACATCGTCGAGATCAAAAATGATGCATCTAGCATCCAAATGCATACTGCCCGCGTATTCATACGTAAGGACATTGCTGGCATGGAAGAAGAGTTTGCTTCAGCGAGTGTAAATTTTGCTAACATGAAAGCACGAGTTGAAGAACTGAGTAAAACTGTTAAAAATGAATCGACACAAGTGATTATTAATGATATTTTATCCATCGCGGCTAACGGTTCATCTATCAGAGAGAGTATATA
>JAEZFR010000085.1 GCA_023417285.1 Bacillota bacterium | reverse complement strand
CCACGTTGGACACTGGTACAACTATGGATTGACTGACTCATGGGCAAGAATGAAGAGAATGCAGGGCTACAATGTTTTTCATCCAATGGGTTTTGATGCATTTGGATTGCCTGCAGAAAACTATGCTATCAAGACGGGCATTCATCCACAGGATTCAACACTCAAAAACATAGAAACAATGGAAGGTCAGCTCAAGGAAATGGGCGCTACCTTTGATTGGGACTATGAAATAAAGACCTGTATGCCCGACTACTATAAATGGACACAGTGGTTGTTCCTGGAACTCTACAAAAAAGGCTTGGCATATAGAAAGAATGCTCCAGTTAATTGGTGTCCAAAATGTAATACAGTACTTGCAAATGAGCAGGTTATAGATGGAGTTTGCGAGCGCTGCGATACAGAGGTTACAAAGCGTGACCTTACTCAATGGTTCTTCAAGATAACAGACTATGCTCAGGAGTTACTGGACCAGCTAGAAGGACTAGATTGGCCGGAAAAGACCAAGAAAATTCAGACAAACTGGATTGGACGTTCTGAAGGAGCCGAGATTGAGTTTAAGGTTGCTGATACAGATTTATCCTTTAAGGTATTTACTACAAGAGCAGATACCCTATATGGAGTAACATATGTGGTTTTGGCACCAGAAAATAAGCTTGTTGACCAGATTACTACTGCTGAATTTAAGAGTGCTGTAGAAGCATATAGGGTTGAAACCAACAAGCAGACTGAAATTGAGCGTTTGTCTACTGCAAAAGAAAAGACAGGTGCTCATACAGGAGCATTCGCTATTCACCCAATCACAGGTGAAAAAGTGCCAATATTGGTTGCCGACTATGTATTAGCAAGCTATGGTACAGGATGTGTAATGGCAGTACCTGCTCATGACGAAAGAGACTATGAATTTGCAAAGAAGTACAATCTCCCTATCAAACGTGTTATAAAATCAAAAGATGCCGAAAATGATGAATTGCCATTCTGCGATTATGGTGTGTTGATAAACAGTGCTGAATTTGACGGAGTATCCTCAGAAGAGGCAAGAACAGGCATAGTAAAGAAGCTAGAGGCTGATAACAAGGGCCTTCTCAAGATAAACTATAGACTTCGTGACTGGCTGGTTTCCAGACAACGATATTGGGGTGCACCTATTCCTGTTGTTTATTGTGATCATTGTGGAGAGGTTCCAGTACCACAGGAACAATTACCTGTAACGCTCCCATACAACGTGGAATTTGCTCCTGATGGAGAGTCACCACTCAAAAAGAGTGAAGAGTTTATGAATACAACCTGCCCTAAATGTGGTGGTAAAGCAACAAGAGATCCCGATACCCTGGACACCTTTGTGTGTTCTTCTTGGTACTATCTGAGATATGCTGATAACAGAAACAGTGAAAAAGCATTCGATACAGAATGGATAAACAAGCTGTTGCCTGTTGACAAGTATGTAGGTGGAGCGGAACATGCTGCAATGCACCTGCTTTACGCAAGATTTATAACCAAGGCACTTCGTGATATGGGACATTTAAACTTTGACGAGCCATTCTTGTCACTAGTACACCAGGGTACAATACTTGGTCCTGATGGAAACAAGATGAGTAAATCCCTTGGTAATACCATTTCACCTGATGACTATGTCAGAAAGTACGGATCTGATATTTTCAGAATGTACCTTGGATTTGGCTTTAATTATGTTGATGGTGGGCCTTGGAGTGATGATGGTATCAAGGCAATAAGTCGTTTTATAATGAGAGTTGAGCGCCTTGTAGAGAGTCTTGCTGAACAGAAGTCAAAAGAAGCAAGAGCTGATATGAACAGGGATGATAAAGACCTGAATTATGCAAGACATTATGCTATCAAGTTTGCAACAACGGATAATGAAAGATTCCAGTTTAATACAGCAATTTCTCGTTGTATGGAGCTTGTGAATTCAATGTACAAGTATGATGCAGAGGTAAAAGTAAAGAATTTAGAGATTTTTGAGGCTACAATTGCCGACCTCCTAAAGCTTATAGCACCGTTTGCACCTCATTTTGCAGAGGAAATGTGGGAACAGATGGGATATGAATACTCTATTTTCAATCAGGCATGGCCTCAGTATGATGAAAAGGCACTTGTAAAAGATACTGTTGAGATGGCAGTTCAGATTAATGGAACGGTGAGAGGAAAGATAGAAGTTGACAATAATTCTGAAAACAGTGTTGTTGAAGCTGCTGCTCTAAACGACGAGAAGATCCAGCCTTTCCTAGATGGAAAGCAGATCGTAAAGGTAATAGTAGTAAAGAATAGAATTGTTAATATAGTTGTAAAGTAATTTATGCTCTATGCACTAGCCATATATTTTAATGTAAAAGGTTTATTTCCTTAAGATTTATATAGTTTAGATTCAATAGCCCTATTTTATTTTTAAAAGAGGATAAAATAGGGTTTTTCTTTTGTATAATTATGGTAAAATTAAGTATTATATCCTATTTTTTTACAATGCAGGCAAGGGGAGTGTATGCTATGGAAATAAGATTTTATAGAAAAATTGCAAATACTATATCGGACAGAATAATTGCAAATGGTAATTATGATGAAGCAACTGGTAGTAATATTCGATACGGCATGGTATGTACTCTTTCTGACCTATACAAGTTGATATTATTTGTAGTAATTTTCAGTATTGGTGGTTTTTTTGAAGAATTTATCCTTGCATCTTTACCAATATTACTCAGACCTTTCTTAGGGGGGTTCCATGCAAAAACCGAAATCAGGTGCCTAATACTATCAATTATTAATTTAGTAGTAGCTATTTCATTGGGGAGCTATTTAACAATCAATATTTTTATTAAAATAGCGTTTCTTGTTATTTTGCCAATAATAGCAATCCCTATTTCTCATTCAAATACCAAAACAACTAATGGCAAAAACATGGGATTTAGTATATTAGCGTCGCTATTGACAATAATTTTATTAGTGTTATCCATTTGGTTGAATGCTGGAAATATAGTATTTTTGAGTGTTATAATGGTTTATTTTTATGCTTTATTGAAAATCTTAAAAA
>JAEZFR010000174.1 GCA_023417285.1 Bacillota bacterium | reverse complement strand
ACAGTACATATATTGAGGTGCATGAGGGCGACGCAGTTTTTATAAACAGCGGAGAGATACATGGAGGATATTCTCAGAACAATAACTACTGTTGTTTTTATGCAGTTGTTTTTAACCCTAAGCTTTTATTCAGTAATTCATACGATGTACTCCAAAGCAAGTACCTTAATCCAATTATTCATAGATTAATGGTACTTCCTAATTACATAGGTAATTGTGAAAGTTGGAGCAGTGAAGCACTTAAACTACTAGATGAGATAATATTGTTAAACACCCATAAGCCCATTGCATATGAGTTAGCTATAAAAGCCAAGCTTTATCTTATTTTTTCTATTCTTATTTCAAGCGTTCCAGAGCAAAGCAGCAAAATTGATACCATTGGCGGTTATAACTCTATTAAAACGAAATTAATCTTAGGTTATATTCATGACAACTACAATAAAAAGATAGAGATAAAAGAGTTAGCCAATGTTGCAAGCATGAGCGAAGGTCACTTTTACCGTTTTTTCAAAAATGCACTTAATAGAACCCCGATTGACTATATAAATAATTACAGAATTGTCAAGGCATTGTACCTGCTTAAAGAAACTGACCACAGGGTTTCTGATATAGCTTTTGATGTTGGTTTTGATAATATAAGCTATTTCATCAATACCTTTAAGCACTATGTTTGTTGTACTCCAAAGGAGTATAGGAAAAGGAGCATGTACTTATAAATTAAAGCCATTTGCTCCACGCTTGTTTCAGACGAAGCACACAGTCAGGAATATCCTCACATGTATAATTGTTAATAGTCAAAATCTATATTAATTATATTAATGTTAGATATCTCTTTGTTTTCTTTTAATTTCAATATATTACTCGTTGAAGAATGTAAGATTATTGATTTTACTTTTATACCATTACTCTTAATATATTTGTTAATACTAGATATTTTAGATTCAATATTCTTTACTCCTAGTAAACTTGATATGCTTTCAAAGTGCTCCATTTCATTCATAAAATTAGTAGCACTAGCTTCAAAAGAATCTCTACTTATTGACACATTGCTATATTTTCCTGGAAAGCCCCAATGCGGGTATAATATATCATATTTTGAAGATATATTACCTGTATCAATTTCAAACCATATGTACTCCATTTCTCCATTGGTTTGAAGAGTTTCTTCTACACTATCAATACTTATTGGGTCTCTGAAAAAAACTGCAATTTTCGCTACCGTTCCTTCCTTATTTTTTTCAAGCTTATTCCATTTTGATAATACTGCCTGTGAATTTTCATCTGCTATTTGCTCATAATTTAAAAAATCAGTGTGGTTTTCCTTTGATAATTTAGGCTTTCCAAACAAATTAGGAGTTAAAATATTAATCTCATATTTTGGGTTTTGATACTTAAAAATATCTATATCATATTTAATATTTCCAGTCATATTTAGTAATCCTTGATATACATTTGTAGACCTAATTTGTGCACAGGGCATTGTAAATTGTACATAATCATTTAAAGCTTTGTTGGTATCCTCCATACGTGTATGGTATAACCCTGCTAACCCCAATGGGACCAAGAATCCAAATAAAAAAGTAATAGATAATAATGTACATATTGTACTTATTATTATGTTTCTAATAAACTTAATTTTTAAATGTTTAAACCCATTATTTGGATTTGAATATCCACTCAATAAAGTATTTTCTTCGTGTTCAAACTTTTTTCTACATGAAGCACAATCTTTCAAATGACTTTCACAAACTATCCTGTCTTCCTCAGAAATATTATCAGATAAAAAATCTGGTAATAACTTTTGTAACTTGATGCATTCATTAAGTTGATTTTGTTTCATAGCTTTGAAAAACCTCCTTAAATTTATTACGAGCTCTAAATAAAGATGCCTTTATAACAGATTCACTACAGCTCATTATTTTTGCTATTTCTGAATATGTAAAATTAAATTTATACTTAAGGACTATTAAAATTCTATAATTTGTTGGAAGTTGATATAATATATTGCTCACATCAATCTTTAAGTCTAAATCAATTTCAGGAATTAGGTTTTGATCTGAGATTCTTAATTCAACTGAGTTTTTTCTAATATAATCAATAAATACATTATGTGAGACTTTTACTAGCCAACTAAAACATATATATTTGTTTTTATTATTTGCAACAAAAAGCAATGTCTTAAAAAACACCTCTTGAGTTAAATCTTCTGCAAGTTTGGTGTTTTTACATAACGATTTTAAACAATAAAGTATTTTATTATAATATTTACTATATATATCTTCAAATTCGTCCATCTAACTACCTCAATTTAATCCTTTTAATAAGTATAACGGAACTTTAGGATAAAAAGTTGCTCCGCCTTGTCTTTTTTATTTAAATTTTACACTTTCTGTCATAACTATAGCTAATTGTAGAGTTGAAGGTAACCCTTTTGACAAAAAAATAGATGTAAGTTTTTATAAACTTGCATCTATTATATATACTGCATTTAAATATTTAATTAGATTGGAACATCTACCCCTTCTTTGGGTCCATCACCAGGCTCTTTGCCACAACATCCAACCTTTGAATATTCAGCGCTGTGAGGTGCTTTATTTGCTCACTTACCTTTTCTTGAACTTCGCGAAGCAAAGGCTTAATCATCCTGCCATATATTAAAACTAAATCCATCTCTATATAAATTCCATCAGGTCGGTTTTCTGCTCTAAATCTAGATATCTTCGCAACACCGTCAATATTTGAGGTAACATACTCAACTATCTGGTATATCGTATAATCCGAAATTGTGTAGTTCCCCAAGTAACTAAATGTAGGTCTTACAACGGATTTCTCCCCTATAAGCTGATAGCTGCCTTTTCCTTTTCTTCTGAATATCTGCAACGGGTCCAAAAAATACCCGGAGAAGTCTTTTTTGATTTCAAAGGTAGGTACGGGAATGACGTGCTTACCCTGTTCCTTTCTGGTTGACAATGCTTGATTTATTTCATACTCACTTGCTACATCAGTAATGTATACCTTTTCATCTATAGGTCCTATCCCTAACTTCTTGGCAATAGTTTCCACCATTCCTTCGGATGTACCCAATATCAAAATAGACTGAGCATTGTAATTCTCTAGCGCCCTTACCACGTCCTCAGTATGCTTGGGGTCAGTAAAAAGCGCTCTTTTAATAGAGGCTATCTTAGTAGTTTCCTTTTTGGCAGATGTACCTGCTATAATCTGATTGCCTCTGATTAAAAGACCATCATCTATTAAAAATTCTGCACCTTTTTCACGCGCAACCCATGAAGCTCTATGACTTTTCCCTGTACCGCTTGGTCCAATAAAGCCTATTACCTTCAACGCCTTTACCTCCGTTCATCATTGGTGGAATGGTTACATCTTTATATTCTTACATCTATATTATCTTACATTCATAATTTCGTACAGCTATGCTATCTTACATTCATATTTTCGTACAGCTATGCTATCTTACATTCATATTTCCTTACATCTATGTTACCTCGCATTCATGTTTTCTATAAATCTATGTTACCTTGTATTCATATTTTCTAAAAATCTATGTTACCTTGTATTCATATTTTCGTAATTCTATGTTACCTTACATTAATATTTCCTACATTTATATTACGTTCATAT
>JAEZFR010000016.1 GCA_023417285.1 Bacillota bacterium | reverse complement strand
GTGCAGCATAAGAACCATTGCAGGCACAGCTATAGTTCCACCCCCAGACCCAAACAAGCCGTTTGCAATGCCTGCTACAACCCCAATTCCACAGTACTTTATCCACTTACCAACCATATGGTGTCTTTTCATTCATTCTCCTAGTATGTTAAGTAAAAGTAATCATAATAAATAACTCATTATATATTCTCTAAAAATCATCATTGGTATTCATAAATATACTGGGTTGAAATTCAAAAACAATCTAATAGGTATTGCATTTGGCTAAAAATGGTATATAATATTGTTTATTTTACCTAAAATGCTATATCCCGATAAAATCAAGCCTCTTGAACAAGAAACAGAAGTAAATCAATACAGGGAGGGATAACATGGAAAACGCTATTATTGTTGAAAATCTAACCAAAAAATTTGGAGAATTTACTGCAGTTGATAATATAAGCTTTAATATACCAAAGGGCAGCATTTTTGGATTTCTAGGTCCAAACGGCTCAGGTAAATCCACAACAATAAGAATGCTTTGTGGAGTACTTCACCCCACCAGTGGGAGGGCACTTGTCATGGGCAATGATGTTGTCAAGGAAACAGAGTTAGTGAGGCAAAGTATAGGTTATATGAGCCAAAAATTCAGTCTATATGAGGACCTAACCGTTGATGAAAACCTACAGTTCTTTGCAGGTGTATACACACTACCAAAAGATGTAATTCTAGAAAGAAAAAGAGAATTAATAGAGATGGCTAACCTTACCGGCAAAGAAAAGAGCCTTGCTGGTACTCTCTCTGGTGGGTGGAAGCAGCGGTTAGCCCTGGGGTGTGCTCTAATCCATAAGCCCAAGCTGTTAATACTGGACGAGCCGACAGCAGGTGTAGACCCTGTATCCAGAAGAATCTTCTGGGAGATAATACATTCCCTTTCAAGGCAGGGCATTACTATATTGGTAACTACTCACTACATGGATGAAGCTCAAAGCTGTGATACTGTTGCCTTCATAATGAGCGGAAAGCTAATAAACATTGCAGCTCCACAGGAATTAATTGAGAAGGAACATGCAAAAAATTTGGAAGATATCTTTATTTCTTATGTAGAAAAGGCTACAAATAAGAAAGTGGGCAGCAGTTTTGAAGATATGAAATTTCTCCGAGAAAATCAATAAGGAGGGAGATAGTGTTATGAAGAAAAAAAGTAAATTCAGCTTTAAGAGATTTAAGTCCATTATGATAAAAGAATTTATCCAGGTAAAAAGAGATCCCATAAGCATGAGAATTCCAATACTCATGCCCATTGTTCTGATGCTGCTGTTCGGTTATGCGGTAAATACTGAGGTTGATAAAATACCCACAGCTGTGCTTGATCAATGTAAAACCCAAGAAAGTATAGAATACCTTGATAAATTTGCTTCCTCTAATTACTTTGACATAATAAGTGATGTTAACAGTGAAGGTGAGCTTTCAGACCTCATTGCTAGTGGAAAAGTAAAGGCTGGTATTATCATTCCTGCTGACTATTCAGATACAATTAAGAAGGGTAATGCTTCACAAGCACAGCTTATTATTGATGGCAGTGACCCTACCACCGCCCGTACTGCACTAAATAGCGGGTTGTTGATATCAAACGACTATTCATTGAGCCAAAAGGAACAAAAGCTGCAGAGCTACGGAATTTCGATGAGAGATATGCCTGGAGTTAACCTTAATACCACCGTTTGGTATAACCCTGACTTGGAAAACACAAGATTCACTATACCAGGCTTGGTAGGCCTTATACTTCAAAATATCACAATTATGCTAACAGCTTTTGCATTGGTAAGAGAAAAAGAACGTTGTACCATTGAGCAACTAATAGTAACGCCAATTAGGCCGTCCGAGCTGATTTTAGGTAAGCTTGTTCCTTACATAGTAATAGGTTATGTTGGCTTTCTCTTTACACTGGGCATGTGTATATTCTGGTTTAAGGTAAATGTTGCAGGTTCCATCGGACTTTTACTGCTCTTGGGTTTTTTGTTTGTTTACTGTTCATTGGCCATGGGAATGTTAATCTCAACCTTTGCAAAGAATCAATCTCAAGCAATGATGGCAATGGTATTGGTAATACTTCCAAGCATACTTCTTTCAGGCTTTATATTCCCAAGAGACGCAATGCCACTTGCTATAAATTTGCTTGGCTTCGCTATACCCCTGACATATTTCTTGGATATTGTAAGAGGTATAATGCTAAAAGGAATTGGGCTCAACTATTTGTGGCAGAATACTCTAGCACTTCTAGTGTTTACTGCTGTAATACTATTTATTGCAACCAAGAGATTTAGAAAGAGTCTTGATTAAAAAACAAAACCTTATTTATACTTTAAAAATTATTGTGAAAATTAGGACAATGCCATATAATTGTTATATGGCTATTTTTGTAATTATAACTAGTGAAAGGATTATTATAAATGGAAAAAGGCTTGTTTTTCAAAAGCAAATTTTTTAAGTATGGAAGCTACCTGCTGTTGGCTCTATTAATAATATTTATGCTGGGCAAGATTGATTATTTTTTCTCACCTTTTATAAGCTTTGCATATTCTATTATCTTTCCGCTTCTTTTCGGAGGCATTTTATATTATGTACTTCGTCCTTTGGTTAATATTATTCAAAAGGCTAGAGTACCTAGAGTGCTTGCCATAGTACTGGCATTTGTCCTAGTCTTAATTATTCTAGTAATATTGAGTTCTTACACCGGTGTAATTGTTAAAGAGCAGGCAACAGAGTTTATTAATAGTATTCCCAATCTTTTGCAAAAAGCTCAGGACACACTGGACAATCTATTGAGCAGCAATATATTAGCGAATTTTAATACCTCTGGCTTTGAAGAAAAAATTAGTTCTTTTGTACAAAGTATTTCAAAAGGTATTGGAACACTTACGTTGAACTTTATAGGGGCAATTACAAATATCGGTTCTATTATTATTATAATTCCTGTAGTACTCTTCTATTTTCTAAAGGATGATAGGAAGCTTGCTCCTAGCCTACTCAGATTTATACCCAAGAGTCACAAATCTAACTTAAGCCATATTTTAAAGGACATAGATAACGTTCTTTCTAATTATATAGCAGGGCAGTTGTTGGTAGCATTTGTGATAGGCGTATTGATGTATATTGGTTATCTTATAATTGGGTTAGAGTATTCACTTATATTAGCCATATTCGCTATGATTTGCTGCATTATCCCCTTTTTCGGGCCCTGGATAGGTATAGTGCCGGCAGTGCTACTATCCCTTGCTGATAATCCATTTATGGCGGTGAAGGTATTTATTGTAATGATGGTGGTACAGCAAATTGATAACAACTTTATTTCACCCCAGGTTATGAAAAAGAGCATGGATATTCATCCTTTGACAGTAATTCTTCTTTTGATGGGAATACTGCCTATCATGGGATTTATAGGCCTGATAATAGTAATCCCTCTTTACTCTGCCATTAAAATTACCATTAAGAACATATTATTGTTTTATTATCCGAAGTATGCCGAGATGTTTGAGGTTGACGGACATGAAGACCATGCTCCTTCACCTGACAAAAATAATGAGGAAAAGTAGATATAAAGGTGCTACAAACTAACACTTTTAAAGGATAAGCATAAAAATAAAAAGTATAGCTTAAAAACAAAGCTATACTTTTTTTGCAAAAAAAAGTCAATCATGTTCTGTACTTCTCTTGGCTGTTATCAGGATAAATAATATTCTCCTGATCTTCCTGATAAACTACTGGCTTTTTGGGTTAAAATTTATAGTTATATCGAGTATCTCAGATTGACTGCCTATTCTCACAGACGGTCCCCAAGTGCCATACCCTGATGATACAATAAGGTTGAAGTCATTGTCCTTGAGTTGACCCCAATGTTTTTCAAACATTGCATTAGTTATAAGGCTGATGGGAAAAAATTGACCCGCATGGGTATGACCCGAAAGCTGTAAATCAATCTTGTCCTTGCGCGCATCTTCTAGACTATTGGGCTGGTGATCTATCAAAATCACAGGTAGAGATTTGTTCATATCTGTAGTTAACTGCTCTAGCGATTTACGCTGACCTCCAAGAGTATTTACCGTCTTGTCTTCTCTGCCCACTACATAAAAGCTATCTGCAACAAGCACCTTTTTGTCACGTAATACAGTTACACCATATTCACTTAGCATCTTTTCTATCTCATCGCTTGTGTTACCATAGTACTCATGGTTGCCTAGAACAGCAAAGGTTCCGTATTTTGACTTAATATTCTTTAATGGCTCAAGAGAGTTTTCTTTTTTGATAGGCTCAATATCATTGTCAATTAGGTCTCCAGCTATAACAACTATATCGGGCTGTATTTCATTTATTAAATTCACAGCATTTGTAAGTCTATCCTTCCCAATTAATTCCCCCATGTGAACATCTGAAATCATCGCACATTTTATGCTTTGCAATCCATTAGCCTGTTTATTTATATCAATTGTATAATTTCTAATAGTAGGTACAAAAGCATTATAAGTTCCAATCACCAGCACAAAGCATACTAGTATAAAGCTTGCAAATGTGATATATATAGAGCTGCTCTTAAAGAATTCAGATACTGGTGCAATCCTTCTTGTTGCCAGCTTAATAATGTCAACCAATACTGTTAGAGCCAGAAGATATACAAATGCTGGAATCCAATACCCCCCAATT
>JAEZFR010000583.1 GCA_023417285.1 Bacillota bacterium | reverse complement strand
CCCCTGTGTCATACTCCTTGCAAACCTATCTAATTTAGTAACAACTAACATATCTCCAGGCTGCAAAGCATTGATTAGTTCATTAAACTTTGGTCTATCAACCTTAGTACCTGTAAAAGTATCTTTGAATATAATACTGCACCCCGCTTCCTGTAAATCCTTTTCCTGCTCTTCGAAACTATTTCCTTTTGTTGCCTGCCCCCTTGTGGAAACCCGTGCATATCCATATATCATTTCTCTCACCTCTTCTATATTCTTATCATTTTGGTCATAAGTTTTGACCTTCCTCAAAACCCATTAACTTACTTCAATCTCTCCCCAATATTTTACAAATAACATCATATCCATAACTTCAAAGTTATGACCATATTCAGGATTTCAGTATAATTTAAAACGTGCTCCATTATTTCTACTGAAGCACGTTTCTATGCCTTCCTGCTATAATCTTATATTATCCGTTTATGGAATTTATAGGTATTATAATTTGTTTATATATGTTATAATTACATATATAAACTTATTTTTCTTTATTGAGGGGTGGCACTATTGTCGAAAGAAAAACAAACATTGAAATCTCAGAATCTAAAAACTGTTATCCTATTTATTATTTACTGCCTTGCAATTTATATAGTCTTTTTCAATAATCCCACAGACTTTTGGACAAAGATCAATAATCAGGTTATTAATTTAAATTCTAAAGATGGTTTATTTATGCTGTTTTCTCCTCTGATTAGTATAATATTAACAAGTGTATTTAGTTCAAATATTAAGGAATGTATATCCCTTTGGAAGTTGAAAAACCCTCTTCCCGGTCATAGAGCTTTTACTGAATATGCACCCAAGGATACCCGTATTGATAATGATGTATTAAAAACTAGATTAGGTAGTATACCAACCGATGAAACTGAACAAAACAAAACTTGGTATAAAATATATAAAGGAGTGTCAGAACTCTATACCATCCAAGACTCACATAAATACTTTTTGCTCTTCAGAGAATTGACTTCAGTAGCATTCTTATTTTTAATAGTAACTCCATTTAGCTTTGTTTTTACTAGTAAACCGATAAACCATACAATTTTATACACTATTATTATAGCCGCTCATTATATTGTTTTAGCAATATGTACTCAAAATACTGGTAAGAGGCTTGTATGTAATGTATTAGCTGAGTACACTTCAACTTCTACTACGCCTCCTAATAGTAGCATGTCTGTATAAATACTATAAAGCAATAGATATAATAAAAGTTACTCCAGTTTTTGAGTAACTTTTATTATATCTATTGCTTATTATTTTTAATCATCCCATTCTTCAACTTCCTTACTGAATGGTAATTCTGTTACAGTAGTCCACCCTTCTCTTTCAGGCATTCCTCTATGATGTCTTATTATCTTATTTCTTGCCTCATAAACCTTTGCACCTCGCCTGATATATGCGTTTACTACCATCTTCTTTGGATGGTCCGACCCTTTTGATACTGATACAAAAGCCTCCTTTGTAGGAGTCACATATTCATTCGCTAATGGTTGTCCTATTAATTCATTTAGTATTGAAGGACTGACATTATGCCTTCCCCCATGGTGAGGAATCTGATGTACCTTTACATCATTTAGTATAATTCCTGCTGATTTTGAATAATCTATTGCTGCCCTTAAAGATCTTACACCTGCATCACCAGTCAACAGAAATGCTTCTTCATCCATTTTAGCATGAACTACAACACACATTTCATTTTCAGCCGAAGTAGAAATATCTTCTCGTAATAGCTCATCTGTCCATGTTTCAAGAGCATTTTTTAGAGCATTAACCATTCTTTCATATAAGCTTCTATTCTGAGTGCCTACTTCCAAAGGAGTTTTATTTGATTCAACAAGTAAGTCAATATAAAACTGTTTTGCTGGACTAAGTATCTTAAGTTTATCAAATATAGTCGTACCCTCAAACGCATCATATATTGGAATACTCTTATCATTTGCAATTTTCTCTAATTTTTCTACGTAAGGATACGCCTCTCTAAGCCTTTTTTCTAAACTCTGTTTTGTTATACGTCCATCATTAACTTTATCAAATATATCGTTAATATATAACCATGGTCGATTCATTATTAGCTTCTTAACTGTAAAATTTTCTAGTATTATAGATAAACCAGATGCATGATCTAAGTCAGAGTGTGAACATATTACAAAGTCAATCTCTTGCTTAGTACCTGTTGGGAAGTAGTACTTCATCAAGTGATTTTTCAGAGCCTCCCCATAATCAGATGTTCCACCATCGTAAACACCAACAACGAACCTATTTAGAGAACTGTCAAAATATCTAAAACAAATAGCATCTGCGTCTTTAGCTTCCTTGTCTAAACCAATGAACTCTAATTCATAAGGCATAAAACATATTCCCCTCCAAACCTTTATTACACTTTAATGTAAAAATTTAATATTTCCCCTAATCAAATTATAGAACTTAATTTTGGTTTTTGTCAAATATTGTATATAATAAATCTTTAATCACAATGTTCTTCATAATTAACCCGTACCATTTGCACAATGCCATTCACCGGTAAGCAGCTGCCACACAATATATCAACTTCTTTTGTAGCTCTTACAATAGTATTACAGTATGGACACATATATTTGAAACTGTTAGATTTCCTTCGTCTGCCTTCCCCACCTTCCTTACCGTTTTCTCCTTCACTTAATGCTGTATCCTCCTTTCTTATACTAAAAACATCTTGGTAATTTAGTTCGTCAATTATCTCTCTGCCTTCATTACTTAGATCTTTAAATGCATAGCCATATTTCTTATCAAATGAGACAGATAAATATCTTCTTAGTGCTTCAACTTCAAATTTTTTATTATGATATGTTCCACCACGGCTATAATCTTTAATTCCTTTTGAATTATTATAATGATGTACCATTTCATGCAATAAGACTCCCGCAACATGATACAAACCTTTATCTAGGTACTCTGAACAGATATTGATTTCGTGCCTGTCGGAAGTCCATCTTTTGTCAAGTGTGTACCAACCATATGCGTTTCTTTTACCACGGGGCGATACAGTTATTTCCACTTTAATAAGTTCACTGTTAAACACCATTCGATTAAGGTCATCATATATCTTATTTAAGCTATTAGTTATACTCTGAACGTCCACATCAATATCTGCTCCTTTCTTAAGACTTTGAATATTAATTTTCAATTCTATTGCATGCAGCTTTTTTCATAGCGTACCCCAGCCCTATTCGATACCGTACTTTATATCGAATTCTGAAGTCTCATCAGATGTCATCAATTTACTCTTTACAAGAAACCTCCTCAAACTTGTGTACATCGCCCTTTTCCTCTTGTTAACAGCTTCTTTTTTTGCTGTACCTTTTCCACATGCATCTCTATATGACCCTATTTCTCCTGTGGTAGCTTCAAAGAAGGTACAAACCCAGTTGTAAAATTGTTCAGGGGTAGCTTTGCCGTGAGCTATTGTTGCACACATAAATATCGGAGGTATATTTATTCCTTTGAGATATTTAGTAGAATCAGCTTGTTTCTTCTCTTTAGAATAGTTCTCCAATGCAGTTTTATATTCATCATACTTCTGCCGTTCTATCTTATATTCTTCTTCAGCTTTTTGCCGCTCTCCATCATTCATTTTACCAAGTGTTTTCTTACTTATTTGTTTAGGTGCCTTCACTGGAATCGGTTTGTCCATTGAGACTTGTCTTGCCTTGAATGCTTCAGACAAATAATCTGCTGCTTTGTTTACCTTCTCTATTGTTTCATCAGGTATACCAGGATCTTTTATCTTACTTATGTATTCATCGATTTCGGAATTGCTGAATCCGCTTTTTACTCCCTCTAACATCATTATTGATTGAATAACAGCTTGTTGGTCAACCATTCTATTTCTGCTATTATTCGAGATTTTCGCCTGCTCTTTAAAAAATTGGTGCTCAGCAATTCTTTCAATTTCCTTGAAGGTTTCTCCGTAATTCCTAGCTCTACATAATTCATATTTTGTCAGTGGAACACCGTTATTGTATCGCTGGAATATTTCCCTTAGTTCCTGCTCTGTAACTTCTTCCAACACCTTAAATTCTAATGCATATTCATCAATACGTTGCTGTATTTCTTTGTCCATTTCTGAATATATCTTGCCTTTTAATTCACAAGTTTTTTCATTTCCTTCTGAATCAGTAACAATTACATCATGCATGCTGTCTGTTAAACCAAATTCATTGTTTCTGAATCTGATGATGGTTGTCATACGCTGTTTTCCATCGTAAACTATGTTTTTGCCTTCTACGCTTCTAACCAGCACATGAGGCACAGGATATTTTACTATTAGTGAATGTATTAGCTTTGACTTTGCTTCCTCTGTCCATACCTCATTCCTCTGGATGTCTGCATTGAATAAATAGCTTGCTTCATTTTCACAAATTTCTTTTATGCTTTTTTTTACATCTGTTGTTTTCATAATCTGATCTCCTTTGATTTTTTATTTGTTTATACCATACTTATTTGAAAGCGTATCTCAATGTGGTGAGTGCATATTTTTTATCAAGATTTTTGAACAGTTATTTTACCTATAAGCAGAAAGAAGCCCCACTATGTTTTATCAACACAGTGAGACTCCCACTTAACTTACTGACAGTTACTTTCCTTTTATAACGTCATCATATATGTGCTTTCTTTCTAATTTCCTGTAATCATTACTCATAAGCTCTGTTATGAATTTAATGAACTGTTCTTCATTTTCTATATGAAGGACTGCATTGCAGTTTTTACAATCATGATTATCACAGTCACAGTATAATGTATTGCTAAAATCATCTCCAAGCTCAACTTTTTTAGGTCTCTTAAATCCATTTTTCTCTTCCCATGTATTATGAACAGCATCGTGAGCTTTTTTGCTTAACGGCTCCAAATATCTGATGCGATTATCGAATGTATATCCTTTATGATGTATCCTTTCTGCCATCCTCTCCGGCCATCCATAAACAAATGCCCGTTGTTTCACTTTATTACCATCTTTGTCCAGCCTATGTGGTAATTCTGCATGCTTTACTTTAATTACTTGCTTTGTTTCCAATATTAACTCTTGTAATGTGCAAACTCTCTTTCCATCACTTCCGGCTCCAAGGTGTCCACCAAACCTCAAATAATAGGGAATGATACTGTATTTCCTTCCGTCAGGAGTATCTTCTACTCGAATCCGTCCAGTTGCGTTCTCAATTTTTTCTTTCTTATCTTTGTCAGTACTCCAGTTTTTATGATTTCTGATTACTCTTAGTATGGAGTTATCGTTATCAATAATTGCATATGCCCATTTGTGTGAGTTAGCATTTTCGAAGATGTCCATCTTTGAATTCTGGTATCTAAAACTCATAAATGCAATTTCTGGAACTTCATTATAGTAATAGATCTTATTATTTTTTTTGTTATTAACATAATATTCTGGTTCTTCATATACATTAAGTGGTGTTAAAAACTTATATTTTACTGTATCATCTATTATTAGGTATCTGAATAACTTCAAAGTTAACCCCTCCATACTCTGCGTACTACACATTCTATAAATGCTTCGAATATCATTGTATAGCCATTTTCATCCAATATATTTTTGTTCCAGAGTAAACCTATTATTCAATGTTTTATCCTTCTGAACTTACATTATTATGTTAAATATACCATGAATCCCTTTGTGGTGCAAAAAACACTTGCCGAAAACAATTATTCAGCAAGTATTTAATATTATTGATCGTTATCCCCAAACCCACTAATGCGTCAGTGCTTTTGATATATAGGTTTGCTGCGAAATTAATTCTTTATAAGTGTTGGTGCTGATTAATTCCAGCTAGTTCTATCAGTATTTATCGATTTCCTTCTAGTCATCTTTATTCCGTTTCTCTATTTGTACTTACTTTTTGGGGTTAATTTACGGATGGGTATAAACAGCTATTTGGCTTCTATATACTTTACTGAAGAATTAAAATATCCCATACCGACTATAAATACCAAAAATATCGATATTATCACTTAATTCTATGAAACATATATAATCTTGCGAGATATCCTTAAATAGGAAAAACTCCAATTTGTCATTGGAGTCTTTCCTTAACTTTGTTTGGATTGTGGGAATTGTGGGAATTACATAGAGTTAATCAAATGATGTATCCTTAAATAATTCTGTGTAGCATTTTGGAGACTGCTCATACGGTATAATAGGCACTTCTATTTCTTCTTCATATGTCTTTCTTATAGCTTCTTCCTTTTTTATCGAGTAAACCCAAGAATTCTTATTCTTATACGTCACCTTTTTTTGGAACCTCTTTCTGTCACTATCTACTTTTAACATGTCATGAAAAGTAAGCTCCTTCATTAGTCCTCTAAATTCATACCCATGCTCATATGCAATATCTTTCATATCATCTGTTGTAAGATTATAATAGTCCTCCTGTACTGCAATCTTTTCTTGAGCGTAATTTTGCTCTGCCCTATTTACAATATCAATGTACACTACATGAAGTGGTGATTTATGTTCTAAAACCCTTTCAGGTAGTAATCTAAAGTACTTTTGCAGTATATAGAATAGCCTCACATAGTTTATCACGAAGTCCTTGCATGAGTACTCAGCAACTCTTTTAATTATTCTTGACCTCCTTAATAATTCTAATGCTTCCTTTCCATATTGTTCATCATTTCGTAATTTTACACTTGCTTTTTTCAATGGTGTATTGGTGTTTTTTATAATTTTGGGTATTGGTGCTTCGAACAATTCCGATTGTTTCACAATAATCGTATCCGAATAACTACCATCTGGATATTTTACTACTAATACTACCTGACTGTATTTGCCAACGCTTTCTCGGTATATACAACCGTAAATCTCTCCATATTTGCCAGTCTGTTTATTAGTAGCACTTCTGTAGATCAATGACATTCCTCTTGTGGGGTTGAGTAACTTCTCTAATGGGAGTTTATTGTCTTCATCATTTCCAGTATTTTGTCCATTACTCCTTTTATAAGTTTTCTCAGTTTCCGCATACTCCTTATCTATACAGTTATTGTCCATCGAATGTACCTCCTATTAAATGATTTATTTAATAGGTATTACAGACACTATCTACACCAAGTGGTTAGTTTAAATATGCGTATATATATAATTTTTTATTTGTAATCATTACTTATAGATGTTTCTAACTTTTGGTCACCCAGCAAGTATAAACATCCGCTTTCCTTTCGTGCAATACTTGTGCAAATCTTTAACGATTTTTACCTATAATACTCAACGAATCCCCATTTATTTTACTTTTTATACCATAATCGGTTCTATTAGTATTTTATTACAATAACGATATATAGTATTTTCTCGTTATATCGCATACTATATATTGCGTTTTTAAGCATAATAATAGCCCTGATTTCTCAGAGCTAAAATTTAATGAGTAAGTCTATAAGCCGGGTTCTGTATTCGACGATCATCTATCTAGGCCGTACATTTCTGCATGGCTCAAGCCACCTCCCCGGGACTGACGGGCAGTCATTGCGTCCCTCCACGGTGTTG
>JAEZFR010000582.1 GCA_023417285.1 Bacillota bacterium | reverse complement strand
GTGCTATAGGGGCACTGGTACTGCATAAATGTCCTGTGCGATTTGTCAGAATAATATTTGGTGTTTTAATGTTAGTTGCAGCCTTTAGGATGATTTTCTGATAAAAGTTTTTTTGTATTAAGATTTTCTGACTATAGTTTTTGAGGGCATGATTTTTTGAATAGGATTTTTGAAATTAATATTTTCTGACAGTAATCCTCTTTTAGTATTCTCATAAGTCACTTATATCAGAATACTGCAAAAAACTTATTTAAGCATTTGAATGGAATACACATTTTAAATTGACAAGACTATTTATTAATTATTAGGAGGATATATGATTGTTATATTGATTGGCTTCTTGTCGGGAATAGTAAGCGGAATGGGAATAGGAGGAGGTGCAATACTAATACCTGCACTAGTACTTTTTATTAACCCAGGGCAACATATAGCACAGAGTGTAAATCTTTTATATTTTATTCCTACTGCAATAGTTGCATTGATAATACATATAAAGAATAAGCATGTCAATTTCAGAGTAGGATTGCCAATTATGCTGTTTGGCTTAGCTGGGGCAGCAATTGGGTCCATACTTGCATTGAGAATGGAGGGAGAGCTTCTTAGAAAAATATTTGGAGGCTTTTTGATTGTAATGGGCGTATATGAAATTTTCGGAAAAGCCAAGAAGGTTGAGAAGAAAAAAGGGTAAGTGAGCTATACATTGAGGGAAAAAAAGTTATAAACTCATGGCAAAAATGGAGTATAATTATTACAAGACTATATGCTATTGGTTGAGGAAATCATATAAGGGGGATCACATGAGCACAAAGATATTTTATTTTTCTGGAACAGGTAACTCACTTGTTGTTACTGAAAGAATAAAAGAGGCATTTGAAGATAGCGAAATAATATCCATTAGTGATATATTAAAGAACTCAGATTCAGAGATAAGTACAGAGGTTACAGCTGAAAATATAGGTTTTGTTTTTCCACTTTATTGCTTTAGTCTACCTGAAATAGTAATACGTTTCCTTAAAAAATACAGATTTAATGCAAAATACATATTCGCAGTAGTCACAAGGGCTGGTGGGGCTTGGCAGGGAGGGGCACTCTCACATGCTGATAAGCTTCTT
The DNA here is from genome assembly GCA_023417285.1 of Bacillota bacterium. Taxonomy (GTDB): domain Bacteria; phylum Bacillota; class Clostridia; order Acetivibrionales; family DSM-1351; genus Ruminiclostridium. Next base: position 5,553 of record JAEZFR010000582.1, on the reverse strand, counting down.
AAGGCAGGTGGAACAAGGCTGTCAGCAGGCTATTACATCAGAATGCCTAACAATTATTTACCTATGGCAACTAATGTAGCGGAGGAAGATATAAAGCAGCAGCTGAAAAAGGCTGATGAACAAATAGATAATGTTTTCAAGAGGTTAGTTGAACGTCAGTGTACCAAGGATCGTGAATACACTAACTTTATACGTTATGCGGTACATCCTAGCTTCATAAAATATATAAGCTCCATGGATAGCGGCTTTCATACCGACAATAATTGTAATGGCTGCGGAATATGTGAAAAGGTGTGTAAGGTATCAAATATTACTATGAAGGATAGTAAGCCACAGTGGCAGCATAGATGCCAGTCCTGTATGGCTTGTATCAATTACTGTCCATGTAAGGCTATACAATACAAGAAAAAAACACAAGCATTAAACAGGTACCACCATCCCGAAGTACCTGTTAATAAGTATATTAATTCTTAATAAGCTATCCCAACTAATATTGAATATGAAAATTTAATCTAAGAATGGCTATGAAAAGAAGCAGTAACTTTACATTACTGCTTCTTTTGGTGTTTTTACCACTAACATTTTATTAAAAAAGTATAATTTATAACAATAATGTGTTTCTTTACCTAATTCAATTTTGCCTTGCATTGTTCAATGAGAGGTTTTATCTTTTGCTCAAGGTCAGCTGTTATGGATTTGCATTTAAGTGCTTTATTGTAGCAGTTCAGTGCATCCTGATATTGCTTGAGCGCATAATTTTGGTAACAGGTTCCGAGAGCGTACCACGTTGATGCACTGTCAGGATTTAATTTAGTAGCTTTAGTAAAACTGCTCACAGCATTCTCAAACTGCTTTGAGTTATAATATGACCAGCCTAATGCTACCTGCATATCAAAATCATCAGTAACAAGAGAATTATACCTCTCAAGATAATACAGACGTTTCACAGGATTATTGAGCAGGTTAGCATGGTATAGATTTGCCAACTGCTTGTTTACACCCGGATTATCAGGTACATAATCGAGCACTTTTTTAAGGATTGTTTCAGCATTGGTATAATTGGACTTGTTTTTTTCATCGATTGCCTGTGATAAAAGCTGGTTAACGTTACAGGTTGAAAGTTTCATAGAATATGTTTTATTTGCACTATCATAGGATAAAGTACTTCCAAAAGCAGCTGTAATGAAACTAGCAGGAATATAAATGACACCATTTTTTGTGGTTACACTACATTTAGCTGATAGCTTTTTTTCTCCATAAGATGCTGCACTACTAGATAATGCCATTTTAAGTTCAATGCCTTTAATGTCTGCAACGAGCTTATTGCCACTAATTGAATACTTCGTAAATATATTGTTGCAGAAATCCTTGAAAGGAAGCATTAATTCGCCTGATGAGTCAGTGTATATATCTGATTTTAGCACCATTGTATTTCCATCTACTTTTAGATTTTGAGGTACGCTTTTTAGTTTTGTTACAACAAGTGCATTACTAAGCTTTCTACCTGGGGTGGTTACAATTTTGCCCTTATAATACATGCCGGTAGACGCACCACAGTCAAGTGTAATAGCATCAGTACAGCCTAGAGCTTTTGCAATCTGGGCAAGCTCTTTTACTGTAACGTTAGGCACTGTTGCTAATATAAGGGTGTTACTCTTTGTTACTCCTGCCATGCTTCTTATGCTACGGTTGACATTGACCTTAGCCTCTTTGAAGCCCTCCTTGGCACCATCAGCATATACGATACCATTTTTCAGTAAAATAGGCCCAGCACCTATAGAACTTCTAATGTTTGATAAATCAACGGGTGTGAGCCTACCCTTCAAATCTTTTGAAAATGTCTGAACTATATAATCAACCTTATCACCAAGCTTGAATTTTTTATATGTTTTAGCATCGCTTGTGACAATAACATATCCGTTCTCTGGGATGTTCGCACCGCCGGTTTTAATCTGAGTTACCTTACCATTATCTACAACTATACAGGTCTTGTTTATACTACCTGTACTCTTGCCAAATGCAGGGGTTAATATCTCAACTGCAGTTGGATCGTTTGTTATTGAATTGAAGTTCCATGCATACCAATTGCCTGTATAGTCCCAATCATCGTTAATAGCACCCTCAATCTTGATTGATAACCAATCTACATTAACTGAATTATCATTAGTAAAATTAATGTTTGACCCCGTACCACCCAAACGAATATAATCACCCTCTGATATTAGCGTACCAAAGGGTAGCATATCGGTATACGCATTAAAATAGCTTCCGTTAATAGCTGCCACAACTTCGGTATTTGTATCTTTTGAAAGCTCAGCAATGTTTTTCAAGTCATCTGTTGAACCAATTTTATTTTTTGCATAATTAGTTTCTACGCGAATGCTTTTATCGTTTAGGTCTATGTAAATAGCATTTACCGAACGCTGTCCACCATTAAATTTAATTGTTTTAGTCTCATTGTAAACAGAATCCTTGCAAAATGCAGATGATGGGATAAGTACAATAATAAATAGCAGCGTAAAAAATGAGAATAGGTGCTTTTTCATCAGAACCCTCCTTTTGTATTTTTGCCATGTATAAATTTTACATAAAATACGTAATTTTTTCAAATATATTTAAATAAAGATTGACAGAGTAATACCAATGTTATATAGTGGTTTTGTATAGAACCACTATTGGGAGGTCGTCATGAATCTAATTGAAGCACTTATGCAGGCAGGTTTTACAAAGCATGAATCTACACTGTATATAACACTTTGCAGAGAAGGTGAACTTTCCGGCTATGAAGCTTCAAAGTTAACAGGTATCCCCAGATCCAATGCTTACCTTGGCCTTGCGGGTTTAATGGAAAAGGGTGGGGCAAACAAAATAGAAGGAGATACCTCAAAATATGCTGCTGTTCAACCTACTGAGCTTATTAGGAATCTAAAAAGGCAGTTTGAAGAGGTTATTAGTGTCATTGAGAGGGAGTCGCCGGAGCTGAAAGGCAATGATGGAGCATTCATTACAGTTAGTGGCAGAAATCAAATAATAAATAAGATGAAAAACCTGATAGGGGATGCAACTCAAAGGGTATATATATCTGCATCTGGTGAGCAGCTCAGGATAGTAATGGGGGAGCTTGTAGCCGCTAGGGACAGAGGTCTTAAGATTGTTGTAATTACTTCGGATTTTGAACCGGTGGAGGGTATTACTTGCTTCAGGACACAAAAACAATCAGATAGCATCAGACTTATAACAGATAGTGCACATGTACTAACAGGACAGCTTAGTTATAGTAATATATCAACTTGTATCTATACAACTAACAATAATATGGTAGAATTGATAAAAGATTCTTTGACCAATGAGATGAAGCTTATAAGTTTAAATAACCAATAAATTTTAGACATTAAAGCAAAAATAACATAAAATTCGCCACAAAATAGATTATTAATTAAAGTAAAATTTTAACATAAGAAAGCAAAATAATTATATAAGCAACCAATAAATTTTAACTATATAATGGAGGTTACACCATGATACCGTATTTTTCACAAAAAACTAACTTCTTTGGGAATAATGATCCGCAGTCGCTTTTGAAGGAGTTCGGAAGCCCTCTGTATGTGTATAACGAAAAGATACTCAGGCAGAAATGCAAAGATATGAAAAATCTTGTTTCATATAAGAATTTTATTCCTAATTACTCAATAAAGGCCAATTCAAACCTTCAGGTGATTAAGATTGTAAAAGACGAGGGCCTAAATGCGGATGCAATGTCAGCAGGTGAGATTCAGTTACTATTACTTGCAGGCTTTAAGCCTGAGAATCTGTTCTTTGTTCCAAACAATGTTTCTGAGACAGAACTCAGGTATGCAGTAGAAAAAGGTGTACTTATTAGCGTTGACTCACTTTCACAGCTTGAGTTATACGGAAAGATTAATCCTAACAGCAAGGTGGCGGTGAGATTTAACCCTGGTGTAGGTGCAGGGCACCACGAAAAGGTTGTTACTGCTGGTAAAAAGACAAAGTTTGGTGTAAATATTGACTGCGTTGACCAAGTAAAGGAAATAGCAAAGAAGTACAATCTTAAGATATGCGGAATAAACCAGCATATTGGTTCGTTATTTATGGAAGGTGACTCATATATAGAAGGGGTAAAATCAATACTTTCAGTAGCTGAGCAGTTTGAGGACATTGATTTTGTTGATATGGGTGGAGGCTTTGGAATACCATACAGAAAGCAGGAAGGACAGGAGCCACTTGAACTTAAGGATTTCAGTGAGAAGCTTACAAAGGTATTGGAGGATTGGACAGATAAGTATGGAAAGAAAATACTTGTTAAGACTGAGCCAGGACGATATATTGTGGCAGAAAGCGGTGTTCTTTTAGGCAATGTGTATTCAACAAAGAGCAATTACGGAAGGAAGTTTGTAGGTACTGATTTAGGCTTTAATGTTCTTGCTAGACCTGTTATGTATGATTCACACCATGACATAGAGGTATTTAGAGACGGAAAGGCAATGAATGACACCGAGTGTGAAGAGGTAACTGTAGTGGGAAATATCTGCGAAAGTGGCGATATAATTGCAAAGAAACGCATGCTTCCTAAGATAAAGGAAGGGGATATTCTAGCTGTAATGGATGCTGGTGCATATGGTTTTGCTATGAGCTCCACCTACAATATGAGATTAAGACCTGCAGAAGTAATGATTAAAGAAAATGGAGAGGCTGTTCTTACTAGAAGAAGGGATACTTTTGAAGACCTTATTGCTAACTTCGTTGACTAAAATAATTTATAAGGTTAAGTAAACAATAAAAAATATTTATAGTAATAGCACAGAAATGTCATTTGATTCCATATAATAGTAATGGTGAATATTGCATAGAAATTTAATTGTTGTTGATAAGATGTTGATGTAATTTAAGCCGTATTTGGGTTGGGGAGGATAATGAAAATGAAAAGTTCGGTGCTTGAGAGTATTACTTGGCAAGGTAATAGCAGAAAAATGTATAGAGCAGTCATGGAGGTTGTTCCTGGACTATTTAAATCCAAGATACGACATATGGTTGAGGAATGGCTTATAGAAAATAAGGTTACAGTGGTTACTGAGGAGCTTGTTGTTAGGATGTTTAATGAAAAAGCTCCTAAGCCATTTATACAAAAGCTGACTCCAGTACTGAATTCTCTAAAGACCAAATAAGAATATATTTAACTAATAGTGTAGCAGCAGACATGTAAATATAGCATGTCTGCTGAATTTAGTTTTTTTATTAAGGTTTAGAATTTTTCAAGACATAAATCAGGAGAAAATTAATTTTCAATTCTAACAAATAGCTATCAACTTATTCCTAACAAATAGTTATCAATTTATTTCTAACAAATAGCTATCAACTTATTCCTAACAAATAGTTATCAATTTGATCCTGACAAATAATTATCAATTTGATTATTGACATGCAAATCTTACTAATCTATAATTAAACCAATAAGTAAATATTGTCGGATGATTGTTGAGGGAGAGATGTTTTGGAGTATTTCAGAACTCACCGAAGGAGTAGCACTCTCAGGTA
>JAEZFR010000581.1 GCA_023417285.1 Bacillota bacterium | reverse complement strand
CTTTTAAGGTTAATAATATTATCTGTTTTTTGGATCATTGCCAGTACAGAATTAAGCTTGTCCAGCATTAAATAAAAATTATTGTATACCCTTCTATTAACACTCCCATTGAGCATGAATCTCTCAGTATCAAGAAAATCTGAATCTACCAAACATGAATATAACATTCTTATTAAAAACGAGCATGAAAAACCCATTTGAGGAAGTCTCTTTATATTAGGTGCACTCTTCAAGGTAATATCATCTAATATCTCACTTTTATACTCATCATAGTTTTCAACTAAATAGGTATCCGCTAGCCTTCCTGCTAGAGTCCCCTCCCCACCAGTATCAGAAGTATATCCATAGTTTTGTAACCCACTATGATGTCCAGCAATACAATAAGCTATAAGCTTACCATAAGCATTAGTTTTAATTATTTCTTTTGCCCCTGCGGTTGAGTGATCACACCTATGATTTCCCTTACTTTTTATTTTAACTTGAAACTTCTCAGAATATTTTCCTATATCATGTAATAAACCACATAAGTATGCGTATTCAGAGTTTCCAAACGACTCAGCAAACTTTGCTGCCTGTTGAGCAGTAGCCAATAGATGTTCATATAACAACTGTTCCTCTTTATCACTTTCTCTAATATGTGCAATATACATATATACACCCCAGCTATATTATTAATGATAAATTGTAGCTCAATAGTTATGTTCCATATATAATTATAAACTAAAAATAATTAATTGTAAAATAATAGTATTTTATGAATTATTCTACAAAAATTGCCACTCACTCATATAAAAAGCTGCAACACTATTTTACTAATGTAGCAGCCCTCTGGATAAAAATACAAATTGTATTTAGATTATGAATTCTATTATATCTTTAAATTACTTATATAGGATACCTAAGCCCTAACTCTTCTGGTCCTCTTCCCCCCATTCAACCCCGTCAGGCTTGAAAGCAGAGGTCCGAACATTGAGAAACCTATTACCATGCTCCATTCTGTGAAGCCAAGTGGCACTGTCTCAAAGATTTTCTGCAGTGTTGGAATATATACAACTGCCAAAATCATTGCAAGAGAGCACAGTACTGCCAGAACCAAAGGTATGTTATCAAATAGCGATATTTCAAACAGATTTCGAGACTCTGACTTACACTCAAACACATGTATTAGCTGTGTTAGCACCAGTGTCATAAATGCACCTGTTCTAGACAATTCTACATTGTTTGTAAAGTACAGAATACTGACGAATACCCCCAAGGTGCTCAAACCAATTATGGTACCTCTGATTAATATAAGCTTGAGCAAGCCTTGCGAAAATATGTTTTCTTTGGCTCCCCTTGGTGGTTTCATCATAATATCTCTTTCTGGAGGATCGAGCCCTAAAGCAATTGCCGGCAAGCCATCGGTAACTAGATTGACCCATAAAATCTGTATGGGCAAAAGTGGTATTGGCAGCCATATAAGCATACCCAAAAACATTGTAAGTACTTCTCCAAGATTACACGAGAGCATATATCTGATAAATTTTCTTATATTATTGTATATTACTCTGCCCTCTTCAACAGCTGCAACAATTGTGGCAAAGTTATCATCTAGTAGTATCATAGCAGAAGCTTCTTTTGTGACATCAGTTCCGGTAATACCCATTGAAACCCCTATGTCAGCTTCTTTTACAGCTGGTGCATCATTTACACCGTCACCCGTCATAGCTACAATGTGTCCAAGCTTCTTTAGTACTCTTACAATCATCAGCTTATGTTTTGGCGAAACTCTGGCATAAACAGATACATTATCAGCTACCTTTTCCAAATCCGAGTCATCCATCTTCTCCAGCTCAGGCCCCGTAAGTACCATATCTCCATCACAGTATATATTGAGTTCCTTCGCTATCGCAGTAGCCGTCAGTTTGTGATCCCCAGTAATCATTACCGGCTTCACGCCAGCAAGCTTGCACTTCTGTACAGCATCTATAGCCTCTTTTCTTGGAGGATCAATCATTCCCATCAGTCCAACAAATATTAAATCCTTTTCCAAGTTACCGGAATCCTTGCTATATTTGCCCGTCTCAAGCTTTCTATAAGCCAATCCCATAACCCTTAAAGCATTAGCTGCCATGCCGTCGTTTATTTTACCGATAGTACGTTTAGTAGCATCATCCAGCTTTATGACTCCCTTAGCTGACAGTATACGTGTACATTTGTCTATAATGAAGTCAGGTGCGCCCTTTGTCAGCACTAATACCTCACCCTTGTCTGTTCTACAAACAACCGACATGCATTTTCTATCAGAGTCAAATGGGAGCTCATCAAGCCTTTGATATCGGTGACATAGGTTATCCTGTGTAATTCCTGCCTTTGCAGCTGCAATTGTAAGTGCAATCTCAGTAGGGTCCCCCGATATCTTCAAGGCTTCCTGTTTTTTGACTAGAGCCTTTATCTTATCAAGCCCTTTACCCTCAGCAGATCTCTCTATCACTGAATTATTACACAATGCCCCAATTTCCAATGCAAGCTTTACGGCTTCCTGCTTTAGTGGTTCTGATGACCTGCTATTTTCTGCAATAAAATCACCATCAGTGTTGTAACCGCTTCCTGTTACATTTAGCTGATACCCTGCTGCATATATTTTTCTCACAGTCATTTTGTTCTCTGTAAGTGTGCCCGTCTTATCCGAGCATATTATGCTTGCGCAGCCCAAAGTCTCTACAGCCGGGAGCTTTCTGATAAGTGCATTTCTTTTTAGCATTCTCTGTACACCAAGTGCTAGTGAAATAGTTACTATAGCAGGAAGCCCTTCGGGCACTGCTGCTACAGCAAGGCTAATACCTGAGAGCAACATATTGAACAGCTTCTCTCCCCTTATTACACCTGTTACTGATACAATAGCACATATCACAAGGCAGCCTATGGCAATGAATTTCCCCAAATTATCCAACCGCCTCTGCAGAGGGGTTTCGTCCTCCTCAATATTCTGAATCATATCAGCGATATGACCCATTTCTGTTTGCATTCCGGTTGCAAATACTATTGCCTTTGCCCTTCCATTTGTAACGGTAGTGCCCATATATACTGATGCCTTTTTGTCGAATGGATCAGGGTTTTTTTTGCTTATATTAAATGAGCTTTTATCAACTGGGACAGATTCTCCTGTGAGAAGAGACTCATCTACTTGGAGGCTTTTACATTCGATTATAGCTGCGTCTGCTGGTATTCTATCTCCAGTCTCAATTATTAAAACATCCCCCGGTACTATTTCTTCTGCTGGAATGCTAACCTGCTGCTCATTTCTGATAACTTTAGCAGTAGGGGCTGCAAGAGATTTTAGTGCCTCCATGGTTTTCTCTGTTTTAAACTCTTGCGCAAAGCCCAATATGGCATTAACTATGACTATAGCAATTATGGTGATTGCCTCTGTCATTTCACCCATAAATCCTGATATTATTGTAGAAATTATTAGAATTATTACCATAAGGTCGGTAAACTGGTCAAACAAAATCTTAAATGGTGATATTCTCTTTCTCTCTGAAAGTAAATTCGGACCATGCTTTTCCAACTTTCTCTTTGCTTCCTTGTCTGTAAGGCCTTTATGAAGCACTGAGTTATCATTACTGCAATCTAGCATTGACTCCAGAACACTCATCTATGTATCATCCTCCTGCCGCATATTATGAATAAACTCTTAAGTACACTCATGAATATTTTTATTCTGATAGGCAGAAAAATAGTACAAGTTTCTGTAAAGTGATGTGGCCTTGTATAGTGATGTGGCCCCCACAAGTTAGATTTTTAGGTCTAACTTATGAGGGCCAGTCTATAGGTTCCTCTTATTTTATCAATTTTTACTTGGACTATACTTAATCCTCATATACACGCCGTACCGTTCTGTGGCACAGCAAACTCTCTGTAAGAAGTGCTAGTGTTCTTATATCGCAATTATCTAAAGTAATCTTTAGTACTAGCTCTCCGTCCTTTTCACTGCTTACTACCACCAATCGGGTAATAGTTGCTCCTGTTGAGGTAATAATTTCGGATACCTCGTCTATCTGTCCCTTCTCAAGTACCGTATGCACAAATATTCTAGTAATCTTATTGATAGCCATTTTACTTTGCAGCTTCTTCAATATAATCAAGGTAAAATAAATTACAGCTGTTGCAACCACTGCTCCGGTATAAAATCCAATTCCCACTGCGATACCTATACAGGATACTGCCCAAAGGCTTGCTGCAGTAGTCAGTCCTTTTACACTTACGCCCTCTTTGATTATTGTACCAGCACCCAGAAAACCTATTCCACTGATTACTTGTGCTCCTAGCCTAGCAGGGTCAAGATTGGCATGGGAAGAGTAAGTGTAATAAATAAACTCAGACGTGACCATTACCAATGCCGAACCAACACAAACCAAAATATGAGTCCTAAATCCGGCCGGTCTATGCACATGTTCTCTCTCATATCCAATTATGCCACCTAAAATACAAGCTGCTGCAAGGCGCACTATCATTTCAACATAAAAACTACAATGTGACCATCCAAGCTCCAAAAACCACATATAACCTCCGAGGTCAGTATTTAGACAATAAAGTTAGTATAAACAAAGTAACCAACTACAGCTACTACCGCAATACCTACAACAAGCGCCGTAACCTTCCATGGAGATATTGGAGAACGACCCGCTACCCTGCCAGTCTGTCCGTTTATCATAAAGGCATAGCTCTTATTGTTGTATTTAAATGAAGAATACCAAGTGGGTAACAATATATGCTTAAAGTGTTTGTTGCCATAACTTGTTTTAAACCTAACATTAGAGACTTCATCAGCATTAATTTGCCTAATAATACCTTTTTCAATACTATAGGCCAGCCTTTGCTTAGCAAGTTTCCAGCCTTCCTTGAGAGAGACGGAATACCTTTCTGCCTTGAACCCCGATAAATACTCTGGCTTAAATGGAACAAGCTCACTCATATTGTAGGGCAGAATTTTATCCATCATATTGTCATCAATGTTTACTGATGAGTCTACTATGTAATCTCTGAAATCTTCATAATATTGACCCGATACAGGATACCACCTTGTTCTTTGCTCCTGTCTTGTAACATGCTCTGTCTTTCCATCCTTTACTACAGTGTCGGTAACAGTAACATAATAGTGTTCTCCTGCCATAGCTGTATAAAAGGAGCTAGTGTCAGTATCAAATGACCAGCATGGAACGTACAAACCTGTCAAGTCTACCCTCGTACCATCTATAGTCTTTTTGAGCTTGTTAGGGGCAAACCATCTGCGCTTGACCCATTTCCTGAACTCACTAATTGCAGTTTTTTCTGATATTTTAAAAGGAACGACATACTCCGGGCTCAACCCTGTAAGGATTACCTCTTCCAAAACGTTTGCAGTCCCACAAAAGGTACACTTATCTGACACAATAAATGCCTGGCTTATTGTAGTTGCTCCACAGTTTTTACATTTTACAGCATGGCTTTGGCTGTTCCAAACGTCACCTTTGCTAAGCTCTGTCTCATCATCAAATTCATTGCCGGATATTTGCTGATTGCTGTCCTCCATATTCATAGAATATTCGCAATACTCACACTTTAGATTTTGGCTTGCCGGATTAAACACCATAACCCCTCCACACGAAGGGCATTTAAAGGCAGTAGCCTTGGTTTCAGTTGCATTCTGGTCTTCCTCACTTCCATTAGCAGCCTGATTATAACTTGTTTGAGTCATACTCAATTCTCCTCTTTAAAAATTATCTCTTTTGACCGCATTCTGGACAGAATTTACTATTTTCCGGGAAGTCCCCTCCGCAGTTGCTACACTTTAGAGAAACAGACGTAACCTTTGTCCCACACTCAATACAGAACTTAGCACCTGCCGCCATACCTGCACCACAGCTTGAACATTTTGTAGTAGCTGCAGCTGGTGCTGCTTGAGCTGGGGCTTGTGGCGCTTGAGGTGCTTGTGGTGTAACAGGAGCTACATTTTGTCTAAGTGCTTCAGCGTATACATTGCCTATACCAACGCCAGCTCCTAATCCTATCCCTGCTCCAGCAATTCCACCTGGGTTCTGTGCTGCTTCTCTCATTGCTTCCGCCGCCTGATATTTTGTGTATTGATTGAGACTATCTCCTAATATTCCCATAGAGGTACGTTTATCCATCATAGCCTCTACCTCAGGTGGTAGCGAGATATTTTCAACGCTGATAGATACCAGGGTAAGTCCTAAATTGTTGAATTTTTCCTGCAATCTATCCTTTGATAAATCTCCAATTTCTACATAGCGCATTGCAAGGTCCAGTGCTGGAATGGCTGTTTCTGCCATTAGATCAGCTACTCCAGATACAATGCTGCTTTTCAATTGCCCGGTTATTCCGTCAACTGTAAAGTAACTTGAGGTGCCGAAAACTTCCTTCAAAAATGCTTGAGCATCAGAAACCTTGAAAGAATATACTCCAAACATTCTTATTCTGACCATTCCAAAATCGGCATCTCGCTTCATAATGGGGTTTGTGGTACCCCACTTACAGTTTGTAAACTGCTTTGTGTTGACAAAATATATTTCGGATTTAAAAGGTGAATTGAAGCCATGCTTCCATGATTTGAGTTTGGTTATAACAGGCATATTTGCAGTATCTAAAGTATATCTGCCTGGGGTAAAGACATCTGCAATCATACCTTCGTCAACAAAAACCGCTACTTGGGATTCTCTAACGGTAAGTTGAGCACCCATTTTTATTTCCTTATTTTCTACAGGAAATCTGTAAACCATAGTGTCTTTGCTATCGTCAGTCCATTCTATTACCTCAATTAACTGTGATTTAATAAAGTTGAAAAGTCCCATTGCTTATATTAACCCCCTTAAAATGTAATTTCAATAATACAGACATTATATCATAATACTATAAAAAATATAGCAAAGCTTTTTATTGTGTACAAGCTTTTATTCTGTGCAAGGCTTGTACAAAAGCTTATATTCTGTACCAAAGCTTTTATTCTAGTGGTGGTAGGTGAATACCTTATTTTTTATTGAAAAACTTTTTAATAATAAAAGTATCTGGTGCTACTACATTATTACTATAAACAATATAACCATAATCCAAATCAACCATAATTAAATACTCTATATTACCCTTTTTTGCAACCCAGCTTTCCACGTGATTTTTGTTAAATAGGCTTGGATAAGCAGGGGTGTTAACAAAATTCAGATAGGCCCCATCTTTAATAAAGTCAGTAGCAAAGCCCTTAACTAAAACCAGCGCATCCTCCTTTGAGAAATTAACTTTTTTAAGATTTTTATCAACAAACCCATAATCCTTATAGTGGTAATTCCTTATGCCGTTTTCATCATAGGTAATCTGAATATTATGGAGAAACTGGTTTTGTCCCTTGTTCCATTTACTAAATAAGTAGAAAATTGATCCGTCTTTATTTATTTGTGTTTTGAATGTGTCCATATCGCTTATAATTGCTTTGGGCAAATATTTTTGTAACTTGACAGCTATTTCTTTGTTATCAAAATCGTTACCTTCAAAGGTACTTCCAGTAAAATCAATCTTTTCATCCTCTGAACTTAGCAAAGATACCTTATTATTTAAAAACTTTGAATTGGTAAATTTAACGCCCTTACTTAATCGAGAAGTTATTAGTGGATATTTGTAATTTTGTATATCTGATGTTGACTGGTTATCTTTAATTTCGCATTTATCAAAAGTTATATTTTTAGATTCATAAATCATAAACATATCCTGATACTTGCAATTTCTAAAAATATTATTCTTAAATGTAGCGTCGGAGCAAGCTATTAAATCCATTACCCTAAGATTGCATTTTTCAATAATTGAATTTTCCATTTTAATTCCTGTTGTACGTGCCGCAGATATTCCTACAGAGCCGCAACCAAACAATGTGCATTTTGAGATTGAAATACCACTCGAACTTGTAATAGTTAAAACGCCAGCATTACAGTCATATTTATCGGGTATTATAGTATGTCCAGCTTTAATATTCTTGAACGTGATACCCTTACAGTTATCTAATCTGAATATGCTTGCATATCGTGGTTCCGCAACTATGTCAACAGGTTCCTTCCCGCTCCCCTCTATTGTCAAATTCTCAATATTGTTTAATGT
>JAEZFR010000559.1 GCA_023417285.1 Bacillota bacterium | reverse complement strand
GCTCTGTAATAGATTGAATAAAAATAAGTAAAATAGCAATCAATATAACACCAATAAAAGGTTTTAAGTATTTTTTTAATTTCAGCATTATTCCTCCATATACAAACCATCAATCACGATAAGTCACACAAAATATATACAATGCTAAGCTTAAGTAAACATGAACATAGTATGTCCCACCTTATTGCTTTTTAATATAATAATGGTAGAATATTACTCATAAATTTATAAATCGATGGGAGATAATCTGATGCAAAAAAACACATTGCCCAACTGCTTTTTAGGTTGCGAAAGCAGCTTTTTAGATGCTCAAGCAGTTATATTTGGTGCTCCTTATGATGGTACCACTACCTTTAGACCAGGTACTAGATTTGCACCTGCTGCCATGAGAACAGATTCAATTGGTTTGGAAACGTATAGTCCATACTTTGACAAGGATATTGTTGATTATAAAATACATGATTACGGAGATTTGGATTTACCATTTGGTGCACCTACTAAGGCATTAAACATGATCTCTGAAACTGCCAAAAATATTTTTTCATTAGGTAAAAAACCAATAATGATTGGCGGAGAACATCTAGTATCATTGCCTGTAATACAACAGGCATTTATGCAGTACCCTGATTTGCATATTATTCACTTCGATGCACATACAGATTTGAGAGAAGATTACCTGGGTGAAGATTTATCCCATTCTACCGTAATTAGAAGAGCCTGGGATATGCTAGGCGACGGACATATCTGGCAGTTCGGTATAAGAAGCGGTACAAGGGAAGAGTTCTATTGGTCACGTGATGGTCACACAAATATGTGCCTTCATAATTTCGACCACCTGAACGATGCAATATCAGGTATTGGGAAAAGCCCCGTTTATTTAACGATAGACCTCGATGTGCTAGACCCCTCTGTATTCCCTGGAACAGGAACACCCGAAGCTGGTGGTGTCAGCTTTAAAGAGCTAATAAATTCACTCAAAGCAATATCTTCTCTAAATATTATTGGAGCAGATATTGTTGAATTGTCACCCCACTATGATATTAGCGGAGTTTCTACTGCAGTAGCATGTAAGGTACTGCGAGAAGTGCTCTTTGCTGTACTCTAATTATTATGTAGAAATAGGGAGCACTAACTATACTTCTAAAGAGCTTTTTGCTTTACTCAGTTGAAAATCTGCGCTATTTCTTTAAGTGATTTCGCTGTACTCAAAATTTTAAGGGGAAGTTCAAAACAAAACATTTTGAACTTCCCCATTTATTTTAGCTATATATAATTCTTTACCCTTCATTTTTTATAGCGCACCTACTATTTGAGTACTATTATTCAGCACTATTATTCAGCACTATTATTCAGTACTATTATTCAGTACTATTATTCAGTACTATTATTTAAGTACCCCTATAATAGTGGATTTATTATGTATAAGTAGTTCCCCATTTTTACCTGAAGCAATTTCACTTATAGACAATGCGCCCTCCAGGAATATAGGCAGAGCTGCTTGAATATTTGCAATTTCAGTGTTAAATCTATTCTCTAAGAACATTGCACGCGAAATACAATCAAATACGAATATCTTATCATTCTTGGAAGCGTTTTGTGAGCAATATTCTGCTAGCTTCTGAGAAGACTTCAGTAGGGACTCAGCGTTCCCCCCCATAATATACAGCTCACATTTTTGTGGTATGTCAGCAACACATATAATAGAGTCCATTTCGTTAAGTTTGATTGGATCCCTAATAATAAGCTCGTTGCTGCCCTCTTGAATTATTCCAAACGGATAGTCTTTTGCATATGTGAAAAAGTCCTCTCTTGAGATAGTAATATCTGACTCGTCCCTTATAATATCACGGTATACTTCAAATGCATTATAGTAATTAATCTCAATTAATTCATTTCCATTTGAACTTGTAACACTTAAAGGACCCTGCAACTTCTTCCATCCATGCTCAACAGCAACAAGTATTTCTTTTTCAATAACACAGACATATAAGGCATCCTTATATAGGCCAGAGTTATCAAATATACAAGGGTTTCTGTCAAAATTAAAGAAGCATGCTCCACCCCCTATATATTTGACACTGTTTCCAAATTTATTGAACACTATATCCGTAAGGTCTTTGAGATGCTCGGAAAGGCCATCTGCAAGTACAATAGCCGTATACTGCTTGTCCGGCTGTATGCTTGCGTTTATTCTGAAAGTTAAGGGCAATACTCTGGAACAGCAGACAGCATTGAAAATATTTACAATAAAACCATCGCTTCTGGCTTTACCTCCGACCAGAAGTTCTGCAAAAACACCACCAAATACTCTTATAGTCTTCTGATTGCAATATTCTATAATCTCAGAGATGCAATCATAGGATGCTTCTCCAACAAGTATCATACATACATCGGAATTTCCGAAAGTATTACTTTCCAAAAATGTTTTAACTTCCTTTATTGTTCTGAGAAACATAACTTAACCCCCCCTTCACTATTATTCTACTACATCGCATTCAGTTGGAAAATAATCCTTTATTACTATTTATTGCATAATTTTACTTGTTTTATAAATTAAAAGAACTATATTGTAGTTACTAGTAAATTCATAACTATAATATAGTTCTTTTATGATAAATCCCTTACACTATCAAGAAAATATGCTTCGCAAATCCTTTTCAGTGCTTATTTTACTATTTTATCTTGCTCAGTATATTTTCTTGTTCGCTAGGGAACCCTAGGTTCCCTTCGACGAAACATTTCATGTTTCTGAGCACCCTCCTGAAACCGGAAAGGGGAATCCC
>JAEZFR010000545.1 GCA_023417285.1 Bacillota bacterium | reverse complement strand
GACTGCTATACAGGTCCCATTCCTGAGGGGTCAGCTTTCTCCTTACATCTCTGTGCTTACGAGAGTTTATATATTCCTTCTGCCTTTCAATTCTTTGTGTTATCATATAGAGCTACTCCTTATCTACCGAATTTGATATTAGTTATGTTTACATTACTTATCTTTACATTGCTAATCTTGGTATTACTTACCTTGATATCACTTATTTTGATATTACTTACTTTGATATTACTTACTTTGATATTACTAATCGTTATCTTTCTTAATTCTTTATCTCTTATGGCATGGCTATCCCAAGATAGCCTGCTATATATCATAATAAATAGTTTTCATAATAATTTGTACATGGTAGAATTTTTATTAGCTTTGAAATATTTTTGTATTTTTGAGATGCTAGAAAAGTTTGAGCAACAGTTTAAAGCTACTGCTATAAACACTTCCCTCCGTGAGGAGCCCGATTATAAACGCATTGAGGAATTAATGCTAGAGATTTATAGTAGTTTATTGTTGTAATTTTTTGGGTGTTTCACATCAATTATAATTGTACTACTCAACAAATATTTTTGAACTTGTAAATACCTTAATAATTTGATTGATTATTTTAATATCTTCAGTTTTATTACTCTTGTTATTATATAAGGTATTGTTTATATCAAATTTAGTGGTCAAGCTATGTAATTCATCAAATTCAGGTGTCAAGCCGGTAAGTGTGTCTATATCTTTCTTAGCTAATATGTCATTAACTTTTGTCAAATAATCTTTCATGTATTTTAAGGCCTCAAAGACAGAATCATTAAAATCAGTATCTAGAATTGGAATTTTAGTTTGTTTAATATTTTCTTGAATAAGGGAATACATAAATGTTCCTCTGCTAGTATATCCATCAATTCTTCCTTTTATATAAATAATATCATCAGAATTCTTACATTTACCTAATAAATCTAAGATATTTGCAAATTCAAAAAATGCTACCGAACACTCATTATTATAAGCACCATATATAGCAGAATAATACCTAGATTCAGTATTATCAATCGAATCATCAGCACTGTGATATGTACACTGAGTTAATAGCAATATGATATTTATAAATAGTACAGTAGCTATAATAATTCTTTTTTTCATTTTAATCCCCCTAAGTCAAGTGTGGTTTCGCTTTTACAAAGCCTACAGTTCCCTTTTGGTGTGTTATGACAATTTAGTTCTTTTGCCCTATTGGTATTTTTACAGTACATATTACTTTATTGTTAATTATTTACATTTATATGCTTATAATACTTTATATAATGATCTAATAGGCTAATTAGGAAAAGTCACCTTCCTCCCTTTCTTTGTATTGTAAAAGCAACTTTACATCTATTCCTGTTATTAACTAAGTATTTGGACTTCTAGCGATCTCTTATATAAGTTGTTGTCTTCAGTAAACAGAAATTGATATACAGACAATTTCTTAAAGGTTTTGTTAAATAATGAAATATATTCAGATATCATCTCTGGTTGATATTTGTTAGGTTTGCTACTGAAATAATTAAAATATAAACTATTATCTTCATAAGGATCAAGTGTATGGTCGTCATATACAAATTGGTCAGCAGTGGCGTCCACTTGTCTGCCCAGTATTATTGATACAGTGTGTGCACCCTTTTTATCCATACAACCGTCTAGAATGGTATTATCGGCATCAGGAATTAATAATTTCTCACTTGCTAAAAAATGTACGATATTGCTGAGTAAGACACATCTTTTACTAAAGATACAACTTGTATCTGGGTAGTGTTTATATTGACAGTATAATTTGCGGGCCATTTTTATCAAATAGTTCTTATCCATTTCTGTTAATTTTCGATTAGTTTCCAATATAATAGTATCTACATCAACAATATCCTCAAAAGAAATTAGGTTATGCAAATTGAAATCTATTGATGTTTCTTTAAATAAATTAAATATACTGTTAAATTCATTTTCTACTTGATTGCATTCAACCTCCTTTTTAAAACTTTCCATATCTTCTAGTCCCAACTTCTTTAACTTATTTAGTGTACTGAAAACATCAACTATTTTTGATTCTGAAAAGTCGAATTCATCATTTGAAGTGTACACGATATTGGACGGACGCAAGTATTTATATCCTGCTTCTTTTGCGAGAATCGCTATGTATCTATAGATTTGTTCTTCTATTCCGCAGTTACAACAATTAGATGAAAATAAAAATTCTTCTACTTTTAAGATATCGTTCGATTCATTATGCAATCTAATATTAAAGATTTTGTTATCACGATTACCACTGTAATTGAAAATTTCAAGTCTACCAATAAATATTCCGTTATCTGATTCTTTAGTTATGATTATTTTAATGTATGAACTGCTATCACTATTTAAATAATGATTGATAAGTTCTTCATATATTGATCTCTCTAAATGATATTCTGCGAGCTTATTTTCACGAAACAAATAATCAAAAACAGGTTCATAAAATAATTTTGATACACTTGCAGTATTAATTATATTTAGAGAAGAAGAGTAGTATCTTCATTTGTTTTCAACTTATTAATACCCTTAAATGTATTTACAAATACATTAAGTAATGATTGTTTTATATTCATGTTTGAATTGCTCCTTCTATATAATTTCGACATAGCTTATCACAATTTTAGATTCTTATATAAACCCTTGTTCACAGCTCTTGAACATTGACATTCCAATTCATCTTCATCTCAACTTCTAATTATTAGCCTAATCGGAAGCCTGGTATCCTTGCAGTATAAACATAATGGTAAACTAACCCTACTCTTGCAATATATTAGTATAGTAGTCATTTTCAACCTTAAGAAGTTCGATTGTATTAGTCGTAGCTGCGATATATCTGGAAATGCCATTAACAGACGAATCCAAGAGCTCTGTATCTCCGCAGTAATCCATATATCGTTTAAGACTTTCAATTTTTTCTATTTTCTTTTCTTTACGTTTTTCATTAAAAATATCATCGACATATCTGGCAGCCTTAATGCCAACTGGCATTCTGGTAACTACAGTTAGAGCAACACCAACTGCTGCATCAGCAGAAATCTGAATTGAGTTTCTCTTATTTAATGCATTATTTGAATCCAGATAAAGCTTCATCTTATCCTTACATAAACAATAATCAACTTTATACTGGTTTACAATTTCTCTAAGATCTTCATGAACAATCTTAAAATAATCGGTATCAGGTGCATCCATCAAATAAAGCTCCATAAGATTTGCCATGCAATACGTTAATGTTGCGCACCGATACTGAATCATGTAATTTCCGACATTATTTATATTCTTAACAATCTTCTTATCCTTATCTTTAATACCAGCGGACTGTCTGACACTTCCTACTTGCCCCTGATAAAAGATGATAAACCCCTGCGCCTGTGTTTGGATTAATTTTAGCTGCGTTATCGTAGCATTTTTTTGTACTTCATCATCTTTAATTAAGGCAATCTGCTTATTAATTTTCTCAAGTGTCTTAAGATCCGCCTTGAGTTTACTTTGTTTATCCGCATCAAGAAATTGTTCAATTCGATCTAGACCATCTTTGATATCTGACAGCTTTTCATTAACCTGTGCCATAAAATATTGTCCAGTAACAAAAGATGCAGCATTAAAAATATTTAAAGCCACCTGTGGTGCAGCTGAAACAGACAGTAATGAACTGTTCTCAATAAATTCAGCTTGACCAGCCACCTTGTTTGTCACTTGATTTAGCTCAGTGCCTCGAAAAGCCCCAGCAGTTTGTTTTGATTTAGCCAGAATCGTACCAGGATCCAAAATTACCCGGTAAGTACCTTCTACTGCCTCCTTAAATGCAACCTGAACTCCACCATTATTGATATTCTGAACAGCAAGTTGCGGTACATATTGAAATATCGGTGTCAAGCGTCCAAGAGCCTCGCTTGGCAATTGCCTGTATCCTTTTTCCTTTAGTTCTTCGGGAAACATTTTCCTTTCGTGGTACACTTCAATTCCATATTCATCTTTTAGGCAGAGTTGTAACTCCTTTGAACCTTTTTTTTTCTTATTCTCAAATAATTTCATATTGCCCTCCATTTTTCAATCTCATCAATGATATAATGGCTTATCCGCACTTTTTCGCTACACTATATTTGCTATTTTACCGACCAATTAAAATTTTACCATCCATTGAAGTCCCTAAATACCCTACAATTTTTATATGAAAAGTATTTTGAGGGCTTGGTGATAAATTTAGCGCAAAGGCATTAATGAATTTTTTAAAAGTAGCCATATTTTGGGGATTTACTGCATGTATTAAACATTCTTTACATCATTATGCAAGTAAAGAATGCGGAAATATAAATGAACTTATTTATTATCTTAATAAACTTAATAAATCTTTAAAACCATAGTTCGTTGTAATACATTAGAATAAATGCCTAAAATTCTATAATTAAAAGGTTCATTGAAAACAAGTGAATTTTGCTCGTCTAGTAGAAGAGATAATAGCCCCCCTTTTTAGAAGGCTAGTGCTATCTTGATGCCATTAACTTTACCGTCCTTTTCGATTATAGTAAATACACGCTCGTCATAAGGATACATATAGTCCCAAGATTCAAGTACTCTAGCCTTTGGATTACCATAGAGTATAACAAGTCGAGTTATTGAGTCACCAACCTTTAGGCCTCTTGGGGTCAGATACTTTGAATTAGCACTCAAAATTGAACATAATTCGTCGTCTTTAAAAACAAATTCGGATCCATCACTGTATTTGTATGTTATTTGAGTAATATTGTGTGCTGTGTCAAAAGATATCTCTTTGTCTTTTAAACCACTAGGCATAATTTTCTCAAAGTCATCTCTTAGCATATGTAGTTTATATTTCGCTACCTGTAAATCATCCTCACCTATTGGTTTCAACTTTTTAATATAGGTTCTATTTCTTTCTCTTACAGTCATTGATATTGATGCACCTTTTTCATTAAGAATACCGAATTTTATAAGTAGATTATCTTTTAAACACTCAATGTTGTACTTACCATTTTTATTCCCCTGTAGTTGGCCGACTTTTTTTATATTAGCGTTAGATATTATTTTTTTTATTTGATTGTAATTCATACCAATATGCAAATTCTGAATATCTATGGTATTGCCACACTCAATATAATCTATGTAACCATTCATCATATAATAAATTGTAATATCATATTTTTTATACTTCACAGCTGTTAATCCCTTGTCAGTTCCTATATAAGACATTATATAATCAGTGCCTAATTGACTTTCTATTTGTGATTTATCCATTTTTAATAATGCTAATATATCTTGCTCATTTAATTTGTTTTTTGAAAGCTTAACTTCATTTGGTGTAAATTTTTTAACACTGGTTCCATTAATGAAGAAAATATCTTTATTTATCGTTACCGTTGAATATCCACCATTTTGAGGAAGCATATCTGAAATTTTTGACCAAGAATTATTATTAGGATTATACTCTATAACACTGCACTCATCACTTGACTTGCCAAACACCAACAGCTTATTATCATAGACACCAGCACCTGATACAAAATATTGTGCATCATATGGGGTTACATATGACCATGTATCTGTTTTTATATCATAAACTTCTATGTTTTGACCTGGATATCTATCCTCATCATTCATATTTTTAAATCGCATATTACCAGTTTCAGGATCAATTTCAAGCATGTCCTCAATATTAGTATAAGTAGACTTAACAGACCCAAAAATATATATCTGTCCATTATAATAGACAGAGGTTAAATTGTTCGCCCCTTGAAACATATCTTTTTTCTTTGTCCAAATATCAGCAATAGGGTCATACACATAAAGTGTAGTTAATGTATTTATGTCACCAACTTCCATTCCAGAAAGAATATATATTTTGCCCTCAGCCACTAACACTGAACAAGCAGCTATCTCTATTGGAATTGTCGTTAGAAGCTTGCATGAATTACTATGTATATCATATTCATAAATTGTATTATAATTAACTCCAATTATTAAAATTTTACCATCGAGAACTCCAAGACTGAAGTTGCCATTTGTATTGTTCAATTCTTGAATTTTAAATTTGTTAGTCCATATATCAGAAGAAGGGTTATATTCTACTAAAGTACCATCGTTATCAATCATATAAATATTATCTCCTAAAGCTACTGCTTTGTTCTGGTCATTTGTATAAAACGATATACTTCCTATTCCTGGCGTAGTTCCTTGCATTACGATTGTTTCTTGTTCATTACCTTTTGCTCTATCTTTTAGCTTTGTCCAGCCCTTTGGCTCAGGTTGAGATATATCAGATATAATGACTCTAGATATAGTATTATCATAGGAGATGCTTTTACAAAGAACATCTGATATAAATGATAAAGGCACATACATTATTCTATTATAAACGATTGGAGCAACATCTAATTCTACCGAATCTCCATTCACCCACACATTGGATTTACCCACTTGTATTAATATCGCTTTATCATCAGTTAGAACTGACCAAATAAAATTATTAATGTTATCAGAATATCCTTTATAAAAAGAACTTGTTACCTCTATATCTAAATTTTTCATAACCTCATAACCTGGTACCATCACTTTATTGTTATATTTTACTGGTGTGGAATAAAAATTCCATTGTTTGTCTTTGTAGAATATTTTAACATTTGTATCAGGCGAAATTTTGTCAATTGCCATAACATTTGAAAACGAAGATAAAAGGATACTACAAAATAAAAATAAAATTAATAGTTTTCTCATGTTGCCTCCTTGTAATATAATGCTAACAGTTAGATAATGAGTATATATTTTACTATACATACGCAATTATTGTAAAATTCTATTAAATTATACATATTTTAACACAACATATCGTGTTTTGTAAGTATTAATCTTCTTTTCCTTAAATGCCTTAAATGAAAAAGTAAATGCCAGTTGTGCAAGAGTAAACGTCCAGTGTGCAAGACTAAATTCAGTATGGGGGTGCGGACAAAATCCTGGACTTAATATTTAGCCAGGAGGTATGTAATGTTCTCTTTCGAGGAACGAACTAAGGAAGTAAAACTCTTACTTCAATATGAAAAGAGTTACGCAACGTGAGCTTGGTTATCCATCAAGATGGGTTCTTACAAATTGGTACGAAGAGTATGTCAAAACTGGGAGTCTTCACAAGGGTTTTATCAAGGGATCCAAGTATTCCGATGAAGATCGACAAAAAGTAGTTGATTACTACCTAGAACATGGTCGATGTGTATCACGTACTGTTAATGCACTTGGTTATCCTAGTCGACCAGAACTAGAGAAGTGGATCAATGAATTGGCTCCTGAAAAAAGCATCATTGTCGCTCAGGTGGTTCTTTAGTAAAATATACCCATGAGCAAAAAGAACAAGCTGTCATTTCCTTATATATATAGTTTCTCTTTAAAAAAAAGATAAATATTTCAAGAGTTTTTATACAATTCATACTAAGCATTTATGTAACGGTCACTCCTTTTTTTGATTTTAATTGTACCTTCCATAAAAAACTCCCTTTTACTATTATCATGCAATTTCCAATATAACAAGAGTATTCGTTATCATATGTATCTGCTAGTGTCAGTTTAAATGTAAATCTCTTATCGGTATAACCATGCTCATCGATTCCAAGTCTCAAACAATCTGTTGAACCGAAGCTTACGTATAGTTCCCCTAGTTTTTCTTCCATTGGCGCAAGCGATAAATTAAAATCTGCCCCTATAATTTTTTTATCAAATCCATAAACTCTATGTTCTGATAATAACTCTCCTCCTTTACTTTCAATTGACAAAAGGCCCCAGTTAATAACAATAGGTTTTTTTGTTAGATTTCTTATTGTTACAGTAGTCACTGCACATCCCTCTTCATCATATATTGCAAACAGTGAATTTTTCATAAGCCGCACTTCAAAATGTTCCTTTAATGAGTAAAAATTATCAAAATCTCTGCGCATGGCATAAGTATTTGTACTTCCTTTTCTTATTTTACACAATCCAACATTTAAAGTTTTATACTGTTTTTTTAGTATGTAAGGTTTGTCATTATTACTTGAATGTATTTTAATAACTCCCAACATTTCGTTTTCGAATGTTAATGGAAAATACTCGATATTCAGTTCTGGTTCAATATTATCTGAAATTAAGTTTTGATAAACAGACGAATCCAAAAAATCGTCTCTCGGAATACTAAATATCTCTCTGCTTCCATCAGTCTTGTCCTTAATTCCGATAATAATATATTTATCTCCCGAATAAGATGAGTTTGCCATTGACATTACGTCTATAATTAAGTTTTGAAAGTTCTCTCTCTGATACTGAACTTTTTTAAAATCTAAAAACTCACATTCATAACCGTTTTTGATTAAACTATATAAATACTCTCGGTCTATCATTCATTGAGCCTCCCGATACAAAATTTATAAGATTTATGTTTAATGTTCAAAATATCCCTATTTATGCCCATCAATCAATTAATATGGAAAGGATGTTGTAATATTTTCAAACCAAAAATAAAAACTATACATTCCCTCCAAAAGGGAGTGTATAGTTTTTATGTATTTCCCATATTATACCTTCCCTAAGGAATAGTATACTTTTTTGATTATCTTCATGCAACTTTTTCTTAAATTTTATAACAACGACTTATAGCTACAATTTAGATATATAACCTTTTTCATTCTCAAACTTTTTGAGATGATTATATCTATAGTAAGTCTAACATGGTTATTGATAAATAGCACCTCCAACGTTGTTTATATGTATATTGCGTTTCATTTATAACATCGCTATTAAAGTGCTTCAGAACTAATAATAATGGGTTAAATATTTAAAAACGAAAAATACACCTAGAGAGTTATACAATGTTCACATGGCGTATTTGAAGAATTAATTGCCTGCTCTTCAGATGCAAAAAATGAAATGTGCTTTTTAAAATACTTATACTTTAAAGAACCATCTTTGTTTTTTGTTTTAACTTTAAAGTAATCTTGTAGGCTTGCTGGAATACCTTTTTCAGCTTCTACATATATGGGATGGGCATAATTGCATCCTGAACAATGATAAGTGCTATCCCCGAATAGTGAGAAATAGTGAAATTTCTGTTGCAAATAATTTAGAAACAAAATGAGCTTTAGTGAATTCTCTTCGGTTCCATATTTTAAGTCCTTACCATGAATTATGGCATGTCGACTAGTATGGGAAGTTACTGTGTCTCCGTGTACGAAACTTACCATCATATTTTGATTAAAAAACTCAATAAGTAACTTATCGTATTGTTTAATACCCGAACTTGATACTAAAAATAATTCATCTAGATAAGCATTTATTCTAGGTTCATATAGTTGCCCTTTATGATAAAATCCATCCGCAATAATACCTTCAATTTGTGTGAGAAGTACCGGTACTGATAAATTATATTTTCTCTTAGTATGTGCTTCAATAGCGTCTTTTAGAATACCAATCCTACTTGAGAGCAGCTTTTTTTTCTTCCAATCTGATAATATCCCGACCAACATTTTTTTGTCATAAAAATCACAAATGTATCTACTAATTACTTTTTCTTTATCTACCAAGCCTGTATTCTTATAAGCGTCAATAATATTTTCTATTACATTTAGTTTTACATGATCAGCAGGTGTCCAATTATACTCTAATAATATATTAGAAAACTCAACATACTTTTTTGCAGTGTCATTAATAAAATCAATTGAATTTATTAATGCATTAGTATAATCAAATAGCGTTTTGTTCAATAAAGTATATGTAACTAAATTTGATATTAATTTTGTTATATTTATATTTTCTATATTTGTTTTTGATTTAGTTGTTATGGATTTACTATCCATCTTTACTTCTGATAAAGTAACTTCACTTTTAATATCGGATGCTTTTAATTTAAGGCTCAGTTTATCTATACTTTTACCAATTTTTACAATATCTTCAGAATTAATGTCAAATTTATGTTTTAACTTTAAACAGTGCTCATTTAACCTTATATTCAGCTTTTCAATATCTTCATTTCCCAATTTTTCGATATTATTCAATTTACTATTTATTAACAACGACAGTGCCTTGCTATTATTCTCATTTATGTCCATATATCTCCTCTATATAACTTATACTAGAAAATCCCATATAACTTCATTATATTTCTCCTGAGCATCAGCCAAAGATAGCTTAGAATACACCTTAAGTGATTGTCTACTTTCATGTCCTGAATATGGCTGAATCAATGCATCATCTATACCTTGCTTTTTCAACCATGTAAACAGAAAGTGCCTAAGCTTATGTGGCGATAATGGCTTCTGCAATTTTGCCTTTTATGAATATTTCGCCATTATTTTCCTTATTCCTCTATCGGTATACTTATTTTCCATGAAGATTCAAATAAATATGTGCATTAATTTTTTTAATATTATTATGATGCATGGCCAGCAACTCTTTGAATGATAGAGGAAATGGAACTATTCTATCCTTCTTACCCTTACCAATATTTATCCTAATTTGGCAGTTTTGAAAATCAACACCATCAAGTTTAGTATTAATTAGCACACTTACTCTGACACCCGTATATAGCAAGGTTTTGATTATAAGCATGTCCTGAAAATTACTTAAGTTCCATACTTCATTATAATATCGTTTTCCTCTGTTGGAACATAAGGTAATTTTTTGAATCCGATGGTGTCTCAACCTCAAGTTC
>JAEZFR010000534.1 GCA_023417285.1 Bacillota bacterium | reverse complement strand
GACCTGATATACCCTTTGTTATTAACAAATAGTGCCGAAATGCGTACATTATCAGCAGGATTAGCAATGTTTGTTGGACAGAGAATAATTGAATACGGGCCAACTCTATCGGCGGCAATGATTTCCTTAATACCATTGCTTATTGCATATGCTTTTTTACAGAAGTATTTTATAAAGGGTGTAGCTTTATCTGGTATGAAGTAGTAATTAATTGCTCTATAATTAATGAGCTAGTGGGAGGTAAATATGGAAACAACAAAAGTTGTATTATGTAGAGATTTTAAAGTAGGAAAAACAGATGAAAGACTATTTGGATCTTTCGTTGAACATATGGGAGCTACGGTATACAATGGGATTTTTCAGCCTGAACATGAGAATGCGGATGAAAATGGGTTTAGATTGGATGTCATCGAGCTTGTAAAAGAACTGAACCTATCAATGATAAGATACCCAGGAGGGAATTTTGTATCTGGTTTTAATTGGGAGGACAGTGTTGGACCGGTAGAAAACAGACCAACAAAGCTTGATCTTGCGTGGAGAGCAATTGAGCCTAATACATTTGGACTTAACGAGTTTATGAAATGGATGGAAAAGGTATCGTGCGATCCTATAATGACAGTAAATCTAGGTACAAGGGGCGCAGATGACGCTAGAAATCTTGTAGAGTATTGTAATTTTGAAAAAGGAAGCTTTTACAGTGATCTTAGGAGAACACATGGCATTGAGAACCCGTACAAAATAAAAACCTGGTGTCTGGGAAATGAAATGGATGGCGCATGGCAAATTGAAGCAAAAACAGCAGATGAATATGGGCGGGTTGCTTGTGAGGCAGGAAAGGCAATGAAATGGGTTGATCCCCAAATAGAGCTTGTTGCAGTGGGTAGTTCTACATCTAGAATGCATTCTTTTCCTAAATGGGATAAAACAGTTCTCATGCATACATATGATGTAGCAGATTATATTTCTCTGCATCATTACATAGACAGGAGCCTGAAATTTAAAGAAATACCTGATACGGCGTATAATTTTGGTAATGAAGAAATGGTATACCACGATACAGCAGAATATCTTTCTAGATCAATATATGTAGACAGGCAGATTAATGATATTATATCAACCTGTGATTATGTAAAATCAATTAAGAGAAGTAATAAAACTATGAAACTATCTTTTGACGAATGGAATGTCATAGCACACAAAAAACATGCCGGTATGGACTATAAGGAGTGGGGAACTGGGTATCCTTATGATTGTGGCGAGCATACTATGGAGGATGCTTTAGCATTTGCTTCTATGATGATGTCTATTGTCAGAAGGGCAGACAGAATTAAGATTGCATGCCAGTCACTACTTGTAAATACAGGACCACTTATTATTGCAATTAAAGATGGAATTACCTTCAGAAATACTATATTCTATCCTTTTATGCATATTTCAAAATACGGCCGCGGAGAAGTTCTGCAATCAGTTATAAATACAGCTTCATACAGTACCGAACAATTTGAGAAGGTACCTGTTATTGATAGTTTGTCGGTTTATAATGAAGAGTTAAGTGAACTAACCTTTTTTGCAGTTAACAGAAGCAGTTCTCATGCTGCTTTAAGTATAGATCTGAGGGATTTTAATAAATGCGAATTAATTGAGCATATATGTATGAGCAATAGTGACATTACTGCATCAAATAATGTGGAAAATCCTATGAGAGTTACGCCGTATATATCCAATAAGACAATCGTTGAGAACAATCATGTTAATAGCGTTCTTTCAGGGTATTCATGGAATGTAATAAGAGTTAAGGTGTAGATATGAGGAGAGAGTATTATGTCAGAGTATTCAAAGTTGATAATACCAAACAGGGCAGATCCGTGGATATATAAACATAATGACGGGCAATATTATTTTACTGCATCTGTTCCTGAGTATGACAGAATTGAGATAAGAAGAGCTGGGAGCATCACTGCGTTAAAAGATGCAAACCCAGAAATTATTTGGACAAAGCATGATAACGGCCCTATGAGCAAGCACGTCTGGGCCCCAGAAATACATTTTATTGATGGAAAATGGTATATATACTTTGCTGCGGGTGAAGCAGAAGATATATGGAAAATACGCCCGTATGTGCTTGAATGTGAAAGTGATGATCCAATGGTTGGAAAATGGCACGAGAAGGGTATGGTGCAGAGGGCTGAGAATGATCCGTTCTCTTTTACCGAGTTCTCATTGGACGCCACGACTTTTGAACTTAATGGCATCAGATATTTGATTTGGGCACAAAAGGTAAACGGTTCTGGAGGCATTTCTAATATCTATATTGCCAAAATGAAAAATCCATGGAGCTTGGATAGTGTACAGGTTATGCTGACTACACCAGATTATTTATGGGAAAGAAAAGGGTTCTGGGTGAATGAGGGTCCAGCAGTTATACGTCGCAACGGAAAAATATTCATATCCTTTTCCGCAAGCGCTACAGATCATAACTATTGCATGGGGTTGTTAATGGCTTCTGAAAATTGCGATCTGCTAGACCCTACATCATGGACAAAGTTTATTCAACCAGTGCTTCAGTCTGACGATGAATCAAAAATATATGGGCCGGGACACAACAGCTTCACAGTTTCGGAGGATGGAACCGAGGACATTTTGGTATATCATGCCAGAAATTATAAGGATATTGAGGGTGATCCATTATATGATATCAACCGCCATACATATGTAAAAAGGCTTAATTGGAACGCAGAGGGTATTCCTGTGTTTACTTGAATATATTTACAAATTAGTTCTATATAGTATAATACTATATAGAAGGAGGTAGTGCTAATTTGAAATCAAATAGTCAAGGTGGATTTTTAATTTCTCAGATAAAACAAATGAGTGGTAGAATCTTTGAAAAGATTCTTTTAGAAAAAGGTATAGATGCATTTAATGGTGCACAAGGTAGAATACTTTATATACTTTGGCAGGATGAAGCTATACCTATAACGGAATTGTCCCAAAAGACTGGATTAGCTAAAACTACATTAACAAGTATGCTGGACAGGCTGGAGGTGTCAGGTCTTGTGAATAGGGTTTTTGACAAGACTGATAGGCGAAAAATACTGATTACTCTAACTGAGAAAGCCAAGAAACTACAAAATGAATACGATGAAGTATCAAAGAAAATGAATGAAATCTATTACCAAGGGTTTAGTGAAGATGAAATATTGCAGTTTGAAGGTTATTTATTGAGGATATTAGACAACTTAAAGGGAGGCAACTACAATGAGTAAGATACCAGTATCTATTTCTAATGATTTTTGTCCGCAAACTCTTTTTTTATATGGTACATATAAGGAAGATGGCACACCAAACTTTGGATTATTCTGTTGGTTCAGCTATTGCTGGGATAACGAATTAGGAGTAATGGCATGTACTGGCGGTGACAAATTAACAAAAGACCGTATTAGGGAAACAGGAGTTTTTTCTGCAAATCTTGTAACAGAATCAATGCTCCCTCTTGCAG
>JAEZFR010000464.1 GCA_023417285.1 Bacillota bacterium | reverse complement strand
GGTCTACTCCAGTTGCAGGATTCATTACTGCAGCCATATTTTTTGACATTGATGAGTTCATAATAGATCCAAATATGGCAATGAAAATAGTCCCTCCCAGGTTGCGGAAAAGAGTGCAGGAGGCGGTTACTACACCTAGCTGAGAAACTGGAGCGGAATTTTGTGCGGTTGTTGTGAATACTGTCATACCAAAGCCCAGTCCAACACCAAAAATAATCAAGCTTATAGTAGCCCACACAATATTACTCATATTTGCCATAATAATCATACTTCCGCTCATAATACCTAAGCCGAGTACAGCAAATAGCCTGTAATTGTTGCTTTTAGACATCCAACGTCCCACTAATGTACTAAATATAATCATCATAATTGACATGGGAATATTCAATAACCCCGATGTTGTAGCAGAGAATCCCTTTACACCTTGAATATAGAAGGGAATATAAGACATTGCTCCCATCATTCCACCACTCATAACAAAGCTTGCAGCATATGAAATTGTTACATCCTTGTTTTTAAACATAGAAAGAGGCATAACAGGGCATTTAGCCTTACGCTCAACAAGAATAAGAAGGATAATTCCAACTAGAGTGGCCAGAAAGAGACCTACAATCTGAGGTGAAGTCCAAGCATATTTTGTTCCAGCCCATGAAAAGCCTAAAAGTAAGCAAGTAATTGAAAGCGCTAGTATTAATGATCCCAAGTAATCAATTGATTCGCTAGCATTTCCTTTTGTTTTAGGAAACAGACTTGAAATCATAAAGAAGGCTACGACACCTAGAGGTAGGAAGAGCCAAAATAGCCACTTCCAAGCTATGTAATCAACCATAATACCACCAAGAACTGGACCGAGGATACTCGAAATGCCGAAGATCGACATCATTACACCTGTCCATTTAGCTCTCTCTTGTGGCGGGTATATATCTCCAATGGCTGTTAGTGAGATAGACATTAAAATGCCTCCACCAATTCCTTGAACACCACGAAATGCTATCATTTGAAAAATATTAGTTGACAATCCTGTTAAAAAAGAACCGATTAGGAATACACAAATTCCTGATAATAGAAAGATTTTTCTTCCATAAATATCGGATAATTTTCCGAATATTATGGTAGAAATAGTGGAGGTTAGCATGTAGCCCGTTATAACCCACGAGTAGTAATCCATTCCTCCTAATTGAGCAATAATTTTGGGTAATGCTGCACTGATAATTGTTTGATTAATTGCTGCGAAGAACATGGTAGCCATTAACGCTATCGTGACCAACATTCTTCTTTTCTGTGTTAGTTGCTGCATAAACATTCCTTTCATATAATATAATTAGTTAGGTAACCTAATTAATATAATATGATTATAACATTTAGTCAATACAATATGAGAAATAATGCTAATTTTATGGGATATACAAAATGCACCCAAATGTTAGTTGTTTGGTCAATCTAACATTAGAGGTGCATTTATAGTCTCAATATAATATGGGATATTGCTATCAAATCTGTTTATTACTATTAAATATCTTTTACCCCTATGCAAGGAATGTTTGATTTTAAGAATAGATTCCAGCTAACAAGAGAAATAAAGGAACAAACGGAAATAATGGCACCTAACGCTATAACCGCATTTCCCCAAGGTAGGGAGGCTACTGCCATTCCGATACTTCCCATTACCATGGACAGGGTATTTATTAAGGAAGAGGCTGAGCCGGTGTCCCCCTTTTGCTGCTCCAAAAGTAAGTTTGTGCTAAATGGTCTTATTACAGTACCGCATAATGACAGAAATACAAAGGAAAACCAAAATAGTATTGGAGTCAGAGTCCCAATAGTAATTACCAGAATTCCGCTTATCGTTGCTACTCCCAATATCATTGTAGCAAATACTTTCTTGTTCATGTTTCTAAATACCTTTACATAAATAAATGGCCCTGATATAGAAACTAGTGCGTTAAATGCAAAGAAATAAGTATATACCTGAGCGCTAAGTCCAAAGAAATCCACATAAATATATGATGAAATGGCTATGTATCCTAGGAACGGGAGTGAATTGAGAGCGAATATTACTGCGGGTATAATGAAGCTTTTGTTTTTGGATATAACCAGCAGCCTTCCAAGGGAACCTAGCAATGTACCCCTATATCTATCTTCTTCTTTCAATGTTTCCTGAAATAAAAGTGTTATAATTAAATTGATTATGCTGATTATGGCAAGAGTCCAAAATGCACCTCTCCAAGTAGTAAATCTTAGGATAATGCCCCCTATAAGTGGAGCAATCATAGGAGCAAGGCCAGAGATTGACTGACATATGGCTAAAACACTTTCCCTCTTTTTATTAGAAAAGGTATCCTTAATAATTGCAATAGAAACAGACGTTATACCGCCTGCGGCTAAACCTTGAAATATTCTGGCAATGATTAGCATGTATACGTTTATAGAAAGTGCGCACGCAATACTACATATCATATATGCTATGCTACCAATAAGAAGAATGGGTTTTCGTCCATATTTATCGCTTAATGGTCCCCAGAATAAAATGCCTACTGAGTAGAAAAGGAAAAATAGGCTTAATGTCAGATTTATTATTGATGAGCTGCATGCAAAATATGTACTCATATTTGGTAATGCGGGCAAATACATATCTGTTGAAAGGGGAATAAACATATTCATACAGGCTACGAAAATAATGAGTCCCTTGTTTCCTAGATAGGTTTGCTTTGCAGTGCGAGCTTGATTGCCGATAGTGACTGTTTGATTAACCTTATTTACTGTTTGGGAATTAGCATGTGCTGATTGATTAGTAGTATCTTCGGTTCGGGTATTAACATGTTTTGATTGTTTTCTTGCACTTTCTGATTCGGTATTGCTATGTACAGCTCGGTTCATTGTAAGTGTTCCTCCGGAATTTGAATGAAGTTTACATATATTGGTGTAAGTATAATTTATCGTTCCTGAATATTCTACACTAAACATTATGAAAACTGCAATATTACAAAAAAGTTTACTATATGTTGAACTCGTTGACTTAATTATATAAAGTATAGAGTGTTATTTTTTAATATATTTAAGTGAAGAGGGTCTAAAAAAAATTTTTACATTCTATTGCTTAAATGGTATTTTCAATGGTAAAAAACGGTGGTATCATTTCACTATCAAGTTACGAGAAAAGTTTGGAGTTGATATTATGGATGGCTTACATGTGTATGTGTATTTGGGGTATGATGATTCAATTGATGATTCCGACATTTATAGTAAACACAGGAGTGTAGCGACGCAAGATGGGTATTATGGCAAGGTTATTGAAAAGGGAGAACAAACCATAGACAATTATTACGGAAGCATCAAGCGACAAAAGGTCCAAGAA
>JAEZFR010000415.1 GCA_023417285.1 Bacillota bacterium | reverse complement strand
CTCACACGTTCCTATTGATTTCAATGCTTCAGGCATTACAAGCTTTTTCTTATCAATATCCAACTTATGCTGAGCTTTGAGTGCTTCTGATACATCTTTGCTTGTGATAGAACCAAAAAGCTTTCCATTCTCTCCTGCCTTAACCTTAAGTGTTACCGTTGTTGATTTAATTTTCTCAGCTAAGGCCTTTGCCTGAGCAATCTCTCTATCTTTTCTCTGCTTTTCTGCCTCATTTTTTGTCTTCATAACATTTATATTGGAAGCAGATGCTTCAACAGCAAGTCCCTTTGGGAATAGAAAATTTCTTGCATATCCATCAGATGCTTCAACCATCTGGTCTTTCTTACCTAAACCTTTAACGTCCTGCTTTAATATAACCTTCATCGTATAATTACCTCCACCTTATGGTTATTCTTTGTTCAATCCATCTATATAGTCATAAATTGCTGATTTAAGCATATCTCTAGCTTCTTCGATTGTCACATTCTGGATCTGGGCTCCTGCAACTGTCATATGGCCACCGCCGCCTAATTTCTCCAAAATCATCTGTACATTAATCTCACCTAATGATCTTCCACTTATTACAACCTCTCCATCATAATAACTCAAAACAAAAGCAGCTACAAGTCCGGATAGGCTTAAAAGCTGATCTGCTGCTTGAGCAGCAATAAGTTGAGCATTTTTAACGTTTGACGGACAAATAGAAATAGCCATATTGTCAAAAACAATTTCGGCGTCCCTAACAATATTTGCAATTGTAATATATGTTTTTAAATCATTTTGGAACATCTGCTTGACATTGACTGTATCAACGCCATGTCTTCTCAAATATGATGCAGCCTCGAAGGTTCTGACACCTGTTTTGAAAATGAAATTCTTGGTATCCACAACTATTCCTGCATATAACGCCTCAACTTCAATATTAGTAAGAGTTATTTTGTCTTCTAAGTATTGAAGTATCTCAGTAACAAGCTCACATGTTGAGGATGCATAAGTTTCTTGGTAAGTTAGCACTGCATCCTGTATGAAGTCAGCACCCCTTCTGTGATGGTCAATTACAACAATCTGATCTGTCATACGCAACAGCTCAGGTGTCTCAGTAAAGCTTGGTCTATGGGTATCAACAATGATTAGCAAAGTCTTATTTGTAATAATATCTAGTGCTTCATTTCTGCTTACAAATAGATTCTGGTACTCAGGTTCTTTTGATATTTTTGAAAGTACTGGATCTATATTAACGTTTGAATGATTCAATACTATATTTACACGCTTATCCCTACTCTTTACAATTCTATATATTCCCAGAGCTGCTCCAAAGCAATCAATGTCAGCATTTTCGTGCCCCATAATAAGTACTGATGGAGCCTGGTCTATCAATTCTCTCAATGCGTATGCGATAACTCTGGCCTTAACCCTTGTCCTCTTTTCAAGCTCTCTGTTTCTGCCTCCAAAGAATCTAAAATTATTACCATCCTTAATTACAACATGGTCTCCACCCCTACCCAAGGCAATAT
The DNA here is from genome assembly GCA_023417285.1 of Bacillota bacterium. Taxonomy (GTDB): domain Bacteria; phylum Bacillota; class Clostridia; order Acetivibrionales; family DSM-1351; genus Ruminiclostridium. Next base: position 2,486 of record JAEZFR010000415.1, on the reverse strand, counting down.
CAATACTAGCAGAAGCATTTTGCAGATTGTCTGCCATTGTAGGTGCTTTTATACCAATTCCTATACTTAGTGTGACAGGAATTTTGTTCCCTAAATTAATCTCCTTGACTGTTTCAAGCACTTCAAACTTCTTTTCTTCAAATTGCTTAAGATACTTGTATTGGAAAATAAATAAATATTTATCCCTCTCAAACTTTTTGATTAGACCCCCAGTGTCCCCAGACCATGCAACAATCTTCTTGTCAATCTCAGCAAGTATTTGAGGCCTTTTTGCATCCTCCATACTTTGCATTAGGTCATCATAGTTATCTATTACAATAAGGCTGACTGTTGCTTTTTCGTCAGCGTACTTTTGCTTTTCATTGATTATCTCAGTATTATCCACCAGATATAGCATTACGATAACACTATCTTCGCCGTTACTGTCGTCTAGCTTTACAAGGTTTCCCATAGCAGTATAAAATCTGTCGTCAATTTCAATATCCTTGCATATAGACGTAGTGGTTATGCCTTCAATAGGAATAAGATCAGGTACTAGTTCAGAAACTACCACATGTAGCTTCTTTTCATTACCAAATATAGCTTTGAACGATGAGTTGTACCATATAACCTCCCCGCTTAGTTCAGCTAGCACCAAAGGCATAGGAAAATTGAGCAGCGTATCCTTCGTTGCGCAATCTATATTGAAGGTAAGATTTTCTATATACTTTGTAATCTCTTTTCTTCTTAAACTGTTAGTTCTTCTGTTGTAAATAATTAAAAAGATAATCAATACATAGCAAGGTATTGCAAACCAGAAATTCAAAACGGTGATTATTATAACCAGAAAAAGAATAATCCAGATATAAAACCCCGCCTTTGGGATAAAAATACCTGATAGTTTTTTGCTATCCATTTAATTTCTCCTCATTTTTTAAGCTCCTATACGCTTGCTCCTAGCACTGTTTAGATGCTTTGAAAGCTCTGAAAGGTCACCATAGTACTTTTCTACATCATGGTTCTCAATCAGACCGAGCTTAATTTTGTTTTCAATTTTAGTTTCTATAGTCTTATAGTTTATCCCTAGTCTTCGTCCTAGAAGATAACTAATTAAAATAGTATTTGCAAGTGTATCTGCAAGAGATTCTTGAACTTCCTCACGCATCCCATTTACCAATGACTTATAGAGATTTGCTACATCTGTCAGCATCTCACTCTTAAGCCATTCAATATTTTTTACATTTCTAGTAATATCCAATTGGTTATCAAACTGAGGCATTGTAATCACTCCATATGTATATATTAACCTGCTTTATAAGCCGATTAAGGTAAATTATATCATGGAGTGTTACATTTTTCCTTAATTTCCCATAGCCACAACCAACAGCACCCTTTGCTGCATTATCTACGGCTATCCAACCACACTTTCAGTTTTATTTCTCTTTGGATAAGAGCCTAAGTGCCTATACCATGATGCTTTACGCTTGACCATTGTCAAGGCGTCATGCACGTCCTGGTCCTCCTCATGACCATCAATATCAATAAAAAAGATATATTGGCCTAGCATTGCCTTGCTAGGTCTAGATTCTATCCTTGTCATGTTAATGTCCCAAAGGCTGAATATATCTAAAACTCTGTACAAACTTCCTGGGGTATTGTTGGTGCTGAATACGATGGAAGTTTTGTCGTTGCCAGTGCGATTAGCAGGCTTACCTGCCACTATTACAAACCTGGTGTGATTATTATCCTGATCCTGTATATTACTTTTTATAATCTCCAGCCCATAAGATTTTGCTGCTGCCTTTGACACTATAGCGGCACAAGGCTCCGAGCTGTGTGCAACACGCTCAGCAGCTTTTGCAGTACTTCTCTCTTCTAATAGCTGTACCCCTGGAAGATTCTCATCAATATAACTTCTTGCTTGTCCAAGTGGCTGCGGATGAGATAGGATACATGTTATTTGTTCAATATCCGTACCCTTCTTGGCTGCAAGATGAAGTTTTACAGATAGGATTAGCTCGTCTATTATATAGAGCCCATCTTCCTTTGCAAGTGCGTCTAGTGTGGCATTTACTGCCCCTTCTAAGGAGTTCTCAATAGGTACTATAGCCGCATGCATCTCTCCACTTTTTACTGCTGTAAGTGCATGTGCGAAAGAGGAATATTCTATATATTCGTATTGCAATAGCTTGTCATACTCAATAGCCGCCTCATGTGAAAAGGTCCCCCTTGGACCTAAATATCCTAAGCCTTTTGCTGTCAAAACCATACCCATCCTTTTTATCCAACTAAAATATATAATATCATTAATTAATGGTATTTCCAATAGTAAATGTACTTTGTTACTAGCATTGTACCTTTATAGCAAATACAAGAAAACTTACTTCGCAAATCCGTTCAGTGCTTATTTTACTATTTTATCTTGCTCAGTATATTTTCTTGTTCGCTAGGGAACCCTAGGTTCCCTTCGACGAAACATTTCATGTTTCTGAGCACCCTCCTGAAAC
>JAEZFR010000341.1 GCA_023417285.1 Bacillota bacterium | reverse complement strand
GCCAAACAGTGCTCCGAAAGAGAACGAGCAGCTGATGAAGCAGAGCGCGAAACAGAGGACCTCAAAAAAGTTGAGTATATGAAGCAGCATGAAGGAGAAGTCTTTGGTGGAATAATTTCTAACATTACAAACTTTGGTATGTTTATAGAGCTTGAAAATACTATAGAAGGCCTTGTTCGTGTGAGCAGCATGGACGATGACTATTACAACTATGATGACAGACGTTTTTGCATGATAGGAGAGCATACTAGAAAGGTGTATCGTATAGGTGATAGTGTAAGAGTATTACTTGCAAAAGCAGACATTGCCGCTAGGAAGATTGAGTTTGTTCTCTTTGAAGAGGAAGAGGATTTGCTAGATAATATAGATGAGGATGCTGAGGACAACTTCTATTTCGGAGGGGGCTATAAAAAGGCATTAAAGCCTCTTAAGGGGAAAACTGCCAATGGTAAAGTGCAATCTGATAAGTCAGCAGTAGCACCTTCAAATAGAGGTAAAAAGCCAGCTAAAAAAGGTAAAGTTATTGACAAGAAGGTACTAGATAAGATTACTGGTAGAAAGAAGAAAAAGAGGAAGTGATAAAGTAAAATGGGGGCTAAGTATCTTGTGAGTGCATGTCTTGCAGGCGTTAATTGTAAATATAATGGTGCAAACAACCTCGATGATTGTATAGTAGAGTTGGTTAAAAAAGGTGATTGTGTATTGATATGTCCTGAACAGCTTGGAGGTTGTACTACGCCGAGAATACCATGTGAAATATCTTCAGGAACTGGAGTGGACGTATTAGACGGGACTAGTAAAGTAATAACGAAAGATGGTGTTGATGTCACAAATGCCTTAATTAAGGGGGCAGAGGAGACACTGAAAATTGCTCAATTATACAATATAGATACTGCAATACTAAAGGCCAGAAGCCCGTCGTGTGGCTGTGGGAGCATTTATGACGGGAGCTTCAAAGGCCAGTGTATCAGTGGTGATGGGGTTACAGCCGCTCTTTTAAAAAGACATGGCATACAGGTTATAACTGAAGAACAATTGAGTGATTACAGAAGCCTATAAATACTTAATACGACTCTTACTTTACTAATCTTCTATTAAATTTTGTATACAGCAAAAGGATAATAATAATAGAGGTAGAAACTGTAGGTAATGTATACAGATAATTTCCAGTAATGCTTAATTGGGCAAGCCAAAAACTCGGCAATACAGAAAACACATATTGCACAGGACTATTGACAAAATAAGCGACAGGTATGCCTACAATCAGCAAGCCACATAACTTTATCAGTGCCATTCCCTCGATTTTATTTTTTGCATATGCCACTACTAGCATCGCGCAAATCACTGCCATCAGCGCTCCACTAAAAGAAAAAACTAATATCATAATAAAGCTAATGTTTGATATATTAAAGAATATTAACAAAATCATTGCATAAAGCATTGCAATAATGGCAGGCAAAAAGAGCCTTGATTGTAAATATCCCTTCTTCCCAACAGGAGTTACAAAATAGTACTTTGCTATACCTAGGTCAAACTCTTCTAACATGGTTAGTACACCTGAAAAGGTAAATAAAATTGGTGTCAATATTGCAAGTAACAGGTCAAAAATAATATAATACGGTGCAATAATCTGGGTTTTCATAAAATAGTTACACAGAATCCCTTCTAATAGAGGAATTACAAACTTAAAAACAACTCCCATAAGAATTGGTGCTATAATACACGCCACCATCATAAAGTCATGCACAATTTCAATCAGAAAAGGCCTAGAAGCAAGGAGAATCTTTCTCATAGCTTTGCACCTCCCATGGAAACAAAAGATTTTTTAACAGCTGTTTTACATAATATATATATAGGTAAAATCCAGATAAGTATACTCAAAACAGCCACATACCACAACTCCATTTGTCCGCCAATTAAATATATTGCCGCCACGCCAGGATGTATTAGCCAACCAGGAGCCTTTATAACATCAAACTGATATAAAATGGCAGGAACGCATAGTATGATTTCAAAGGGTAATGTCGCTATCATGAAGCCATTAAGAGATCTAATATTTGAGCCTACTGCCAGTCCACATAGCGAAAACAGTACCGATGAAAGAGCAACTCCTATTAAGCAGGCTGAAGTATATGTACGCGCAAACACACTCAGTACTGCCGCTACAGTACATCCAATAAGCATCATTGGAACTATTTTTGCCACAACATATTCAGAAATCTTAATTGGAGATACACCAAGCGAGGATTCTACTCTCTGACTTTTTTCAAATAGCACTACTGCTCCCATAAAGAAAAGCCCCATAGCAGCAGGATCAGTAAAAATCAGAATAGTGGCGGCTGTCTCCCTAGCAGATACAGGAATTGCTCCTAGTAAGCACAAATAAAACACAGTAAAAATAGCATATAGAACGATAATGCCATACTTCCATAGGAAAAAAAATTCACCTATAACTAAATTATTAAGTCTCATGACAGCCTCCGTCCTGTAACTTCCATGAAGATATCTCCCAAATTTGGCTCACTCGAATGTATTGTCATAAGTTTGTTTTGAGAAATCAAGTCATGTAATACTTTATCCTCAGACACACAAGCCATTTCTATCTCTGAAAAAGTCTCTATTCCATTATGTAGGAAAGAGTATTTTAAGGCCTTAGCTCCCTTTTGCATAATAAGATTGTGTGGTGTGTCAAGGGCTTTTACCTTCCCATCAACTATAAATGCTACTCGATCACATAGCTCAGCCGCATCCTCCATATTGTGAGTGGTTAAAATAATAGTCGTACCACTTTGCTTCTGCGCTAAAATTATATCCTTCATGATACGTGCATTAGAGGGATCCAGACCGCTAGTAGGTTCATCAAGAAAAAGTATTTTGGGCCTATGTATGATTGACTTAATAAAACTTAATCGGCTCTTCATTCCCTTTGAGTACTCCGATACCCTTTTATCTGCATCACGAAGTAATCCCATCGCTGACAAAAGCTCATCAGTGGTATATCGCTCTCCCTTATAAAGGGATGCAAAGAACTCAAGGTTCTGTCGTGCTGTCAACTTCTCATAGAGGCTAGGATATTCAAAATCCACTCCAATGTGTTCATAAAACTTATTTGTATGCTCTTTTACCTCTGTATCGTTTACAATAGCGCTGCCAGTGTAGTTGGGTAGCATACCTATTAGTATTTTTTGTATTGTGCTCTTTCCTGCACCTGAAGGTCCTAGAAAGCCAAATATCTCTCCATTTCCAACGTTGAAGCTTATATCCTCAATGAATGGTTGTTTCGTATAACTAAAATAAAGGTTATTAATATTAATCATTTTTAGCCTCCCACATTTGCATGACCAAACCCTTTATTAGTATTTTAAGTGCATCATCGTACTCCCCTATTTCACGCTTGTATGAAGCAGTAAAGAACAATGCGCGAAAGGCGGAAGAGTATACATTTAGCTCAGAATCATTTATCTTAGGAAATAAACCTTGTAATACACCCGCGAAGTCATTATCCTTTGAAATACTCTGAGCTACCACATCATCAGGCAGCCTGCGAATCAAAATATCAAGTTCGCCGCTTAACATGATTGGTAGGATGCCCATGCTAAAGGCCATTACAAAAAAATCATAAAGTAAGTCTGTAAGAGACGATATAGAAAAATCTTCTTTTATACTCGCAATCCTTGTAGCCATTAAGGTGTGAAGTTCTTCTTCTTTTTGCATAATAGCTTCAAACAACAGAGCTTCCTTTGACTTATAGAAAAGATAAAACGTGCCTTTTGGGATTTTTACCTTCTCAACCAAATCATCTATTGTAGTTTTTTTTATTCCACTTTCTATCATGGATTTGAACGCAGCTGCTTTTAGAGCATCAGTAATCAGTGTTCGTTCTTTTTCTGAATATGATTTTGGCATTTTACTTCTCCTAAAAAATATTTGACTAAATTACACAATATAGTCATTATAATATGGTGTAGCAACACATGTCAATTCCTTACAGTAAATAAATAGTATGTTATGTCTTTTAAAGCTTTAAGAAAATAGGACCCACTTCGCTAGAGTTTTTGATTTCAGATCATAGGATTTAAATTTTCTATGAAGGCATAAAGATTGCAAAATGCGAAAGATTTTAAGGATACACCTAAAATATTACACCTTCAATGGTGAAAATTATACAAAAAAAGGACTATAACGAAACCGTTACAGTCCTTTTTAGT
>JAEZFR010000340.1 GCA_023417285.1 Bacillota bacterium | reverse complement strand
TTTCGATACCGAGTGATAGTGGTGTTACGTCGAGGAGCAACAAGCCCTTTACGTCACCAACTAAAACACCTGCTTGAATTGCCGCACCAACAGCAACACATTCATCAGGGTTAATACCTTTGAATGGATCTTTGCCAAGATACTTCTTAACTGCTTCTTGAACAGCTGGAATTCTTGTAGAACCACCAACCATCAAAATCTTATCAATCTTGTCAGGAGTGAGACCTGCATCTTGCATAGCCTGTCTTGTTGGTCCCATAGTCTTTTCAACTAAATCGGCAGTAATTTCATCAAACTTTGCTCTTGTTAAGGTAACGTCCAAGTGCTTTGGTCCTGAAGCATCTGCAGTTATAAATGGTAGATTAATATTGGAAGTAGTAACACCTGAAAGCTCAATCTTTGCTTTTTCAGCAGCTTCCTTTAATCTCTGCATAGCCTGCTTATCATTTGAAAGATCCATTCCGTTTTCTTTCCTGAATGTATCTACCAAGAAATCTATAATTCTCTGGTCAAAGTCATCTCCACCAAGTTTGTTGTTACCATGAGTAGCAAGAACTTCAAATACTCCATCACCAATTTCAAGAATTGATACGTCAAATGTTCCTCCACCTAAGTCATAAACCATAATCTTCTGGTCATGCTCTTTATCAAGTCCATATGCAAGCGCTGCTGCCGTTGGTTCATTTATAATTCTAAGTACTTCAAGTCCTGCAATCTTACCAGCATCCTTAGTTGCCTGTCTCTGAGCATCTGAGAAATAGGCAGGAACAGTGATAACTGCCTGAGTTATTGTCTCACCAAGGTACCCCTCTGCATCAGCCTTGAGCTTTTGAAGCACCATAGCTGATATTTCTTGAGGTGAGTAGCTCTTGCCATCAATATCAACCTTTCTGCTTGTACCCATATCTCTCTTTATAGAGATAACAGTTCTTTCAGGATTTGTTACTGATTGTCTTTTTGCAACCTGACCTATCATTCTCTCTCCAGTCTTTGAGAATGCAACAACCGATGGAGTTGTTCTATTACCTTCTGCATTTGCTATTACTACTGGTTCTCCACCTTCCATAACAGCTACACATGAATTAGTGGTACCTAAATCTATACCTATTACTTTTGCCATTGACTAAACCCTCCTACTAATCATTAATTTACTAATTATTAAAATTACCTGTTATTAATATTTTAAGTTAACTAATATACTTTTAAGCAGTATTTCAGTTTACCTTTTAATACGATTTATTTTTAGTTTGCCTATTTTTCAGCAAGCCTAGTTTACCTATTTTTGTTAGTTAACAACCTTGACCATACTATGTCGAACAACCTTGCCCTTCATAGTATATCCCTTCTGAAATTCTTCAATTACCAAATTTTCACCCTGTTCATCATCATTTATATGCATCACAGCGTTGTGCAATTCTGGATCAAAGTTATTTCCCACCGCAGGAATTGCCTCTACTCCCATTTTTTCAAGACATTCATAAAGCTGTCTCATAACCATCTCTAGACCGTCCTTGAGAGGATTGTTTTCTTCGTTTTCAACAGCCTTTAGAGCTCTCTCGAGGTTATCCACAACTGGTAAAAACGAACCTACTGTATTAGCTGAGGCATCCAAATAAATAGCTTCTTTTTCTTTTTGAGTTCTTCTTTTATAGTTATCAAACTCTGCTGCTGTCCTCTGAGCCAGTGCCAAGCAGTCCTCATATTCCTTACACTTTTCATCAAGCTTCTTTTGGAGTTCCTCAACTTCAGCAGAGGAATTTGAAGCTTCACAGCACTCTTCATTTTCTATTTTAGTTTCATTTTCAATTTCAAGCTCTTCTTTGGGATTTTTATCTTTCTTCATTTTTCTGTTAACTACCTCCTCATAAATTAATGTGCTATCCGTCTCCCAGAAGTCTTAAAATCTCCTGGTTGATTTTATTTCTAATATAATTCATTGAAGCCACTACCTTTGGATAATCCATTCTTGTCGGACCTATTATACCAATAGTGCCAATTACATGATCACCCACAGAGTATGCTGTCGTAACAAGACTGCAATCCTTAATGCCTTCAACTATATTCTCGTTTCCAATCTGTATTACTACATCATTCCCATTGACAATATTATTAATGTTATTAAATAATAATTCTGATACAAAACGTTTCTCATCAAGTATATTCAAAAACTCACGAGCCTTTTGAACTTCTTTGAACTCTGGGAAATTCAGTATGTTTGTAGCTCCCTCAAGATAAACCTCAGGACGGTCAATTGTTCTAACCAAATCCTCAATTCCGTCCATGATAGGAATAAGTACTTCTTCTGGTGCAGAAAAAATTTTGTAAAATTCACCATTGCCAATAGCTGAGCTGAGCATTTCAAGAGTAAAGCCTCTTAAGCCTTCATTCAGCATATTTGATATCTGAATTAAAAAATCAGGAGTAGCTTGTTCAGGTACACGCACAAGGTTATTTCTCACAACATTTGCGTCTGTAACTACTATCACCAACGCTTTACCTGGTTCAATAGGTACTACCTGTACTGCTTTAATAACACTCTTCTTCATCTGAGGAGTTGCAGCAAGTGATGTATACTTTGTGAATCTAGACATAACTGCTGAGGCATTTCTAATTATCTGACTCAATTCATTTATTCTAATGTCCATCTCACTTTTTATCTTCTCAACTTCTTTTTCAGATAATTCATTAATTTTCATCAGCTGATCAACATATAGTCTATATCCCTTATCAGAAGGTACTCTACCAGCAGATGTATGAGGTTGCTCCAAAAATCCCATTTCCTCAAGATCAGCCATTTCATTTCTGATAGTAGCTGAACTTAAGCCAAGCTCGTGTTTCTTAGCAATAGTTCTCGAACCAACCGGCTCAGCTGAATTAATGTAGTCATCTATAATGGCTTGTAGTATTCTAAGTTTTCTATCATCAAGTAACACGTTATCACCTCACTTTTATTGTTAGCACTCTATCAAGTTGAGTGCTAATATAATTAATATATCCCTCACATTATTATTTGTCAAGTATTTTTCTTTTAATATTTACAGTCTATTCACAAACACATAAAAGTGCCGCCAGTACTTGTACTGACGGCACTTTAAAGATAAATATAACTATTTTATTTAAGGATTGTCATTACTATTTTCATCATTTGATTGAGCACTATTGTCTTGAGGTTGATCAAATGTTTCAGAACTATTAATATTATCATTGTTATTGCTAACTTCATCCTTTGCTTCTGGCATATTATTTGTAGCTCCAACATTCATATTAGAATAATTGTTTGGTGATTGTTGATTTACATAGTTATTATTTATTGAGCCAGCATTCTGCATCTCCAAAATAACCGGTCTTCCAGTTCTTGCTCTATACACCTGAAAGTAATAAACAATAAGTACAAATGAGGATAAAGCGGAAATTCCTCCAGCTGCAATGGAACCTAGTACTGGAATCCATGAAAAGAACATAGATGCTACCCCTGTACATAAAGAAACCAAGAGCATAATTCCAAATACCCTCCAGAAAGTCCCTTTTAAAGCTTTGAAGCAGTACTTTAAGCCTTCCATTATTCCACAATCCTCTGTACAAACTGCAGGGAACCACATTCCAGAAGCGGCACTGTACAAGAGTAGCAAAAATAAATATCCTAATACTAATAAGAGCAGTAACATAATCCCTAAAGGAAGAACAGACATCATAAGGAAGACGCTTAATATCGTAAATATAGTAAATACAATGGACAAAGCTAATAAAAACACGAAATTCATCAGAATAAAGAGTACATATCTTCCGACGAACTTTGACATATTTGGCATAACGTCCTTTAGAGAGGCATTTCCGGTCTCAAGTCTCTTTGAAACCATTCCATAAACAGCAGGATTAAATACTATTGCAAGTACTAAGGATAAAGCAAGAGAAATAATCCCGCAAATTATAAAGGGCATTCCATACATATCAACAATAAAGTCTATACCTGGTATAAAATTGGGGTTTGCATTCATCTCATTAATTATTGTCTCAAACTGCCCAAAATAGTTAACCATGAAAAACATACTACCTATTCCCATTATTATATTAGGAATAACGTATACAAAAAATAGGGGCAAACATAAAATAAAGTTTTTAAAAGTGAATTTCAAAGCATTCTCTAAAAATTTCATCTTAACCGCTTCATCCTTCCAAAATATTTTTTTACTAATATATATTACTAATGTTTATTACTTTTGTCTGATTTTTACGTAATTGGATAACATCTCATTATATCCATGCATCATATGCCTTACCACATCATTGTTGGTTGAATCAAATTTCAAGTCATTAATTTGAGCAATTGGAAGTACATTAATAGAAGTTCCGGTTATAAATGCAGCATCAACCTTGTTCAGGGTATCGAGACCAATTAAGGTTTCGATTAATTCATAACCGAGGTTCTTGCACACATCCAAGAC
>JAEZFR010000305.1 GCA_023417285.1 Bacillota bacterium | reverse complement strand
CCCTTACATTCGCCTGCTATTATTCCTGAAAAACTTGGACAATCATCTTTTGTAACATTTTCATATTTTTTTAAAATAAAGCTATCTATTTTGATCATATGTCTCCTATATATTTATCTAATCATTATGTAATTTAATTGCCTTAAACTTTTCTGTTATCTAAACTTAATGTTGCTAACGCTATTATATATTAAAAGTATATAAATTCCAAATAATATAGGTATCTCCACTAAAAGCTATCAACGTGATACAAATTAAAAGTACACAAACTCAAATAAAAAAGCCCCTACTAAATAATAAGGGACAAGTTTAAAACTAAAACCTTTTTAATATATAAACTAGATTCATACCTTCTATATTAAACAAAAACTCTTAATGAACTAATAACCTTGTAACCTTTGCCAATGCTACGGATCTTTTCATAAATCCAAAGCTTTTTATCCCTACATATTAATATAGTTTTAATCCCTAATTTTTGCGCAGCTAAACAGTTCAAATGATTATCATCTATAAAAAGTGTATTTTCTGGTTTTGCATTCATTTCTTTAAGAACTGTACTAAACATGATTTCATTAGGTTTTGTATAACCAACCATTGATGACAAAAAAAACTTATTAAAAAAAGACTTGATTTTTGCCTGTTCAAACACATATATTAATGATGGCCAAGCATCCTCAACAACAGCAAGGTTATACCTTTCTTTGAGTCTCGGAATTACCTCAAAAACATCATTGTAAAATTCGTATTTTTGGGGATCAAACACTAATGAATCTGCAAGACTATTAACTTGTTCTTTGGTTAATCGTAGTTCAGGTAGCTCTATTGAAAAAATTTCGAAAAACTTATAAAACTCTTTTCTTTCATCGTCAATTGTTTTGATAAATTTTACTGAATTAATGTATACATTAGCTTTTACAAATGCCTTATTTATTTTTCTTTTTGGAATTGAACCATATCTATACTTATTTACGTGCTTAAAAAAACTTCTGCTAATAAACCAGTCTCCTTTTGTAGGTTTGTTTAGAACTCCACCAGAATCGAAAAGTATTGTATCTATATTTTGAAGCATTGGACTACCTCCTAAATTACTCTCTATAAAAATGCCTGATTTACAACAATAAATGCACAATATTGTATGCATTCTAATTATCAAATGACACAGTTAAATAAATAATAAGCTTCTAAATATATGCTTGTATGCAGAACTTTATTACCAAATCTTAATTTTTTACTTTAATTGAAGTGTTTGTTTTTGTTATTTGCATTTGAACTTGATTTGGCTACTTGATATAGATTTAAACACTTTTGTTAAGATGACTGTCACTACTTTAAAGGTTATTAACGCTATTATACATTAAAAGTATGTATATTCCAAACAATATAGACATCTCCATTAAAACTTATAAAAGATTATATGTTAAAAGCATATATTCTTATAAAACAAAAGCCCCCTATTTAATAATAGGGGACAATTGTAAAAACTAGCATTTTGACTGAATTCTATGGTACATAAACCTATTGCACTTAATCCTTTTTTAATCCTTTTTGACTAATCTACACAATTCTTCATCAATAATTTTTTTATCCAATCGCTCAAATAATATTTCCCGAGTTGGGATAATATACCCGCTCCCGACAAATTGAGGTTCCCATTCTTGTTCTAGTGCTAGCCATGTACACACCTTTTCAGATGAAAAAGGTAAAAAAGGAATTAACAAAATTGCTAGATTAGCTACCAACTGCACGCAGTTAAAAATAGCATTCTCACAAGCATTAATATTTGTATCGCGAGTAATCCAAGGCCTACAAGCATCAAAATACCTGTTTCCGACGCGAACTAGCTCAAAAATCTCTTCCAATGCATCACGCAAATTTGCCTTTTCTATGTTTTCGCCAACACTCTTAAAGGTAGAAGTAATTTTCTCTTCTATTTCCTTATTAATACTTCCTTTAGGCACAACACCTCCGAAATACTTCTCAATAAAAGCAAGATTTCTATTTATAAAATTTCCATATGCCCCTAGTAACTCATTATTGTGATTGCTATAATATTCTCTCCATGAAAAATCTGAATCTCGTCTTTCAGGACCATTTGATATAATGAAATATCTTAGCGAATCAGGATTATAACGGTTTAAAATATCCTTAAGCCATATAGCCCAATTATTGCTGGTTGAAATCTTCTTCCCTTCTAGTGTCAAATATTCACTGGAAACAATTTGATCTGGAAGGTGCCATTCATCTCCATTTGCCAATAATAAAGATGGTAGTATTATTGTGTGAAAGGGTATATTGTCCTTACCGTGAATATAATAATGCTTTGCATCATCGCTCCATAGTTCTGAAAAATCAGTACCTCGCCTCTTGCAGACCTCATAACTCTGAGAAACATATCCCAAAACATTCTCAGCCCATATATATATTTTCTTTTCCTCATATCCCTCTTTGGGAACATCAATTCCCCAACAAATATCACGAGTAATTGCTCTATCACGTAATCCCTCATTTATATATCTTTTGGTAAATGAAATAGCATTTTTTCGCCAGTGAGGATGGTTTTGTAAAAGTGAATTCAATTCTTTCTCGCACTTCGAAATAGCAATAAATAAATGCTTACTCTCTTTAAAACAAGGGGCTGAGCCACAAATAGAACATGTCGGATTTACAAGGCTTTCAGGATCTAATATTTTGCCGCATACATCACACTGGTCACCCCTTGCTTTCTCCCCACAAGATGGGCATGTTCCGTTTACAAAGCGATCAGCAAGAAATGTTTTACAACACTCACAAAATGCTTGAGGAACAGTATTCTCATAAATATATGGACTTTCATACATTTTTTTATGAAAGTTTTGGACAAATGTTTGATGTGCTTCATCTGATGTTTTGCCATATAAATCATAAGTAAAACCAATTCTTTTAAAGCATTCACAAAATTCGTTGTGATATAAATCACTGATTTCTGAGGGGTTCTTATTCTCCTGCTTTGCTCTTATTGCAACAGGAGTACCAAAGCAATCACTCCCAGATACAAAATATACATCGTCACCTTTTAATCTATGATAACGAGCAATGACATCAGCAGGTAGTAATGCTGCAAGATGCCCAATATGTAACGAGCCATTAGCATATGGCCACGCACTTCCAATTAATATTTTCATACTTCTACCTCATTTCTAAATTTGGATTTTTAAGTAATAACTAATGCGAAGTAAAAAAATAACCCTCCTCTCCGAAAATATAATTTTCGGGGACGAGAGTACATACTACTTCGTGTTACCACCCCAAATTTGCCTATACCTCACGGTATAGACCTTGTCAGCTGCGAGCAGGAAATGATCTGCTTAGAGCTTAGCACTGTTACGGGTGCACCCGTCGTAGCCTGTAAGTTAAACTTAGTCGGTACGCAGCTCCAAGACCATATTCAGCAAGACCCGACTTCACCCTTCTCATCAAACTGGGCTTCTCTGTAAAAGCTTTCCTTGCTTACTCTTCTTTTCAACGCCTTTTAATTTTAATTTACCTAATTTTAGCATATTATATAGCTGAGTTTCAATGATTATTTTGATATTGTAATGCATATTCATTAGTACGAAAACTCTTATTTTAGTAATGCATATTCATTAGTACAAAAACTCTTCTTTTAGTAATCCATATTCATATGTATCTGACCAGATTGGTTCTCCATCATCATTAAACTTAAAATACACATTTTTTATCAGCGTGCCTTCTCTTCTCATTCCTAGCCTCTCAAGTAATCGCCATGATGGAATGTTTAAAGGATTGCACATTGCCACTATTCTTCTAGCACCCCATTCCTTAAATGCATTTGAAACTATTGTCTTTGCTGCTTCAGTAGCGTAACCACACCCTTGATATTTTGAATTGAATACATAGCCCAGTTCCCATGTATTGAATTCACCTTGCTGTATGTAAATATTCCCTATTAATTTGCCAGAAGCTTTAAGACAAACAGCAAAGAAGCTCTCATTCTTTGACCTATTTGCTGCTTCCTCCTTTGCTTGCTCTTTACTAAATACTTCATATGGCTCAAATCTGACCACATCGGGGTCAGACAAGTATTCATATAAATCTTCCCAATCCTCTGATTTAAATCTTCTAATAATTAACCTATCTGTTTCTAAACGAAATTCCTCAATTAATTCTACCATTTATCATGGTCTCCTTATCTAAAGATTTATCTACATAATGCCATTCATATTTTATGCTAAGGACAACCCACAAAAAATTTCTTTATATATGTTTCCTCCACAAACTCTTTCTTTAGTTCAGTAAGTAACTTATAATGGTCTGTCTTGCCATGTATCTCTTGCGCTTTTGCATTTATCCAAGACTCTACCAATAATACACTTTCCTCGCATTCGATAGGATAATAATATTCATAAAAAAGGTTGCCTGGCTCTTGTCTTGAACTTGTAATAATTCCACGTTCTTTTACCTTTTGAATAAACTTTTCTCTATTACCCTTTTTTACTTTGTAGGTTACATGTAAAAGTATCTCACTATGTAAAGCATTAATCGCATCTTCAAAAGAATTCACCTTTGTTACACCAAAATATTTACCACATTCTCTAGTCCACATATCTATTTCATCTTCAATATTTTCACTGCCATCCATAATAAAAACCACATATTTACAGTCCGTCTTGGCCATATTAGGTAATAAAACGTTGAATCCCCATTCAGCATCTTCCTTTACATCCTCAAACCCATCTCTAGCATCCACAACTAAGTTACTATTGGGACAACCTTTTAATAATTCTAGTGCAAAAGTTGCAGGTTTTCTATAATCCTCAAAACAACAAAACTTCTTCCACCTAAGCAATACTACATTTTCTTTTTCTAAATACTTAACATTACAATACTCCGAATCAAATTCAAATGTAATCATCATTTTCCCCCTAAATATTCAAACAAGTTTTACTTAAATATAATAATTACTTTATACTTGTTGTCTTGTAACCCCTGTAATCTTTGCTTCCGCGTTATTCTTGTTACTCTGGATTCTTATTTCCGAGTTATACTTATAAATCGGGATTCTTTGTTGCCAAGTTATACTTGTAAATCTGAATTCTTGCTTCCGAGTTATGCTTGTAACTCTGGATTCTTTGCTTGCGCGTTGAGCTTGTACTTTTTATTTACTTGTTTATCAAATTCCATTTTGCAAAATCATTATTAGTTCCTCTTCATTTGTCACTAAGTCGTAATCTCCGACTAATTTATCTGTATAATGGTATAACATACCCTTTTGTTCATTATGCTTCAAACCTTCTATTAACTTGTCTTCCCCGAATTCAGCAATGAATTTTGCAAATGTAACAACTCGTAATTTCTTAAACATTGGGTTATCACATGGGAACTCTTTGCACTCCCAA
>JAEZFR010000109.1 GCA_023417285.1 Bacillota bacterium | reverse complement strand
AAAGGGATAAACTCTACAGTATTATCATTCTTGGTATAATATGATGAGAACCACGATCCCTGTACAATCATAGCGGCTTGCTTTGAAAAAAACAAATCATTTCTTTCAGAGCTACTTATTGTCAGAGCATCTTTAGGGAAGGCTCCCATATCGTACAGTTCCTTAACGTATTTCATTGCTTCTATATAGTTACTATTAATCTTACCATTAGATATAAATTGAGCTACTCCTTCTTTACCACCAATACTCGCTATTATATTCTGATATAGGTAAGATCCTTCTGCTGATGAGTTATAGGCTATAGGAATTATATTGTGTTGCTGAAATTCTGTGATAGCTTGCTTTAGCTCCTGATAGTTATTAGGCACTTTGACATGATACTTTTCAAATAAATCCTTATTTATGTACATACCCTCGAATACTAGTTCAAATGGGATACCATAAGTTCTTCCCTCATGTGTTGTATATTTAAAACTTCTGGCCTTAAAGCTATTCTTCCATTGAATATCTTCATTGAGTATTTCGGTCATATCTATGACTTTTTTTGCTTTTATTAAATTATTAATGTCGGAGCCTGGCCATAACCCAAATACATCAGGATCATTTCCAGAAGAAATCCTAGTCTTTAACGTTGGAAGATAATCATCCCCAAAAATTGATTCATTAATAATTTTGTAATCCGGATTGTCATTCTCAAAAATATCAATTAAGGTTTTTAGCGCATCTGCCTTACTATCCACACCGCCCCAACTTGTCATCAAGTGGATATCTTTTTTGCTGGTAATGTCCTGTGATGTATCACTAACCTGTTCTTGTTTGTCATTACTACAGGATGTCATGGTTATTACGATAAGGAATACTACAAGAGCAATAATAGCCTTTCTACAGGTCTTCATCGTTTCACCTCGCGCAAAAAAATACATTTATTTAAATTATATACATATTCATTATAGAATTTATTGGGTATAATATGCAATAAAAAAATGGGGCATCTGCCCCATTTTATTTAAAAAATGCCTAAATTATAGAAATTGTTATATTCTCATCTGTATCTATATCCAATCCAACCAGTGAACCCGCCTTTATGTTACCTCTCAAAAACTCCTCCGCAAGTTTATCCTCTACGTATTGCTGCAATGTCCTCCGTAGCGGCCTTGCTCCATACTTGGCATCATAGCCTTTCTTTAGAATAAACTTTTTAAGCTCATCAGAGACATTAACCCTTATATCCTTATCCATTGCTTCCTGGTATATTTCTGCAAGCATTAACTCTATAATCTGCTTGAGCTGCTCTGTATCTAACTCTGTGAAAACTATAATCTCATCTATCCTATTCAAAAATTCCGGTCTAAATGTGTCTTTTATGACATCTCTTACTCTGCTTTCTAATGCAGTATAACCATTGTTAGAAAAGCCTATGCCACTTGACTTCAAATTAGTTCCGGCATTCGATGTCATAATAATAACTGTATTTTCAAAGTTTACAGTTCTACCATGACTATCAGTCAACCTGCCATCCTCTAATATCTGAAGCAGCATATTAAATACATCTGGATGAGCCTTTTCGATTTCATCTAATAGTATGACTGAATACGGTTTTCTTCGTATTTTTTCAGTTAGTTGACCACCATCGTCATAGCCAACATAACCAGGAGGAGAACCTATAAGCTTCGAAACAGTATGCTTTTCCATATATTCTGACATATCGAGCCTAATAAGAGCTTCTTCACTCTCAAATAATTCTATAGCTAATGCTCTAACCAACTCTGTCTTACCAACACCTGTTGGACCTACAAATATAAAGGAAGAAGGCTTTTTCTTCTTTTTGAAGCCAGACCTGCTTCTTCTGATGGCCTTTGCAACTCCTTCTACCGCCTTGTCCTGTCCAATAACCCTCTTGTGTATCCTATTTTCAAGATTAATGAGTTTCTCAGACTCTTGCTCGCTCAAGCGTTGCACAGGAATTTTGGTCCAAGCCTCAATTACACTTGCAATATCGTCCTGGGTAAGCTCAACATCCCGGTCTGTATCCTCAATTTCATTTATCATTTCAATAAGCTTGCACTCACGAACTTTCAAATCTGCTGCTTTCTGATAATCTTCTATAGAGTCTGTAGAGATAGCAGTCTCCTTTTCAGACTGAACGACCTTTAGCTCTTCCTTGTAGTTTTCTAGCTCCGCGAGCTTTACATTTTTAAGGTTAGCGCGGGAACCCGCCTCATCTATAACGTCTATGGCCTTGTCAGGTAAAAACCTATCAGATATATACCTCTCTGAGTAGTTTACAGCCATTTTAATTATATCGTCAGATATCTTGACTCTATGATAATCTTCATAGTACTGTCTTATTCCTTTAATTATTTCTATTGTTTCTTCTATAGAAGGTTCATCCACAAGTACAGGCTGAAATCTTCTCTCTAAGGCTGAGTCCTTTTCTATATGCTTACGGTACTCATTAAGAGTAGTCGCACCAATAACCTGAATCTCTCCTCTAGATAATGCAGGCTTGAGTATATTAGCAGCGTTCATTGCTCCTTCTGCTTCCCCTGCGCCCATAATATTATGGAGCTCATCTATAACCAATATAATATTCCCAAAGGATTTAGCCTCTTCAATTATGCCCTTCATCCTACTTTCAAACTGTCCTCTAAATTGCGTGCCAGCTACTATACTCGTCATATCTAGCAGATATACCTCAGCATTGAAAAGCTTAACCGGAACCTGCCTATCAGCAATCCTTACCGCAAGCCCTTCCGCAATTGCTGTTTTACCAACCCCAGGTTCACCTATAAGAACAGGATTATTCTTTGTTCTCCTGTTAAGTATCTGGACTACTCTATCTATTTCCCTATGTCTACCTACTACCTTATCTAATTTTCCTTCCTTTGCTTTATCAATCAGGTTTGTTCCATAG
>JAEZFR010000097.1 GCA_023417285.1 Bacillota bacterium | reverse complement strand
GCCATCTTTCCATAAAAAGTTATACTTATTAAATTAACCGCTTTTATATTTTACATTACCCCCTATAAGTTGTCAACCCGAAAATAAACATATTGTAGAGCCGAAAATAAACATCTTATTAAGCGTTGGAGAATGTGTGCCTAATACTTCCTGTCCATTAAAAGCATGGCACTATATCTGGGAAAATTAAAAGCACAGGGGACGCGGTCTATGACTGCGCCCCCCTGTGCTAGTGGAGTGGAGTATATGAATACAATCAAAAATACTGGAAATGTCCTATGCAAAGGTAAATACTGTACCCGTTTGACCCGCAAGGGCTTCAACAGCCTTATCAAGACTGGTGATAATTGCTTTTTTATCCGGGTTTGAGCGGACAAACTTCATTGCCGCCTGAACCTTAGGTAGCATGCTGCCTGGAGCAAACTGACCCTCTTCAACATATTTGATTGCGCTTTTTAGATTCAAGCGGTCTAAGTTCTCCTGATTTGGCTTATTGAAGTTAATAGCCACTTTCTCTACTTCTGTGAGTATCAACAACATGTCTGCTTTTACCTGTTCAGCAAGTAACTCGGCAGCGTAGTCCTTATCTATAACTGCCGCAATGCCCTCAAGACTACCATCGAGGTTCTCTACCACAGGAATTCCTCCGCCACCACAGGTAATAACTATGGTGTCATCCCAGAGTTTCTTTACTCCTTCGATTTCAACAATTCTTTGAGGCATGGGAGAGGCAACTACTCTTCTCCAACCACGCCCGGCATCTTCTTTCATGGTATACCCATTTTCGACTATTAGCTTTTTGGCCTCTTCCTCGGTATAAAATGCACCAATAGGCTTAGTGGGATTCTGAAATGCCTTATCGTCCCTGTCAACTACTACCTGGGTTGTAACGGTTACGACACGAACGTTGCGGTTATGTTTTTTTAGCTCATATTTGAGAGCCTGTTGGATATGGTATCCTATATAGCCTTGACTCATAGCTCCGCACACATCAAACGGCATAGCAGGGACAACATCTTTTGCAGTTTCGGAGGAAAGGAGAATTCTTCCCACCTGAGGTCCGTTTCCGTGTACAATTGCCATTTCGTAGCCGCTGCTGCTAATCTCTGCAATATACTTGCAAGTCTTTTTTACGACCTTTAGTTGTGCCTCTGCAGTGGCCTCACTGCCCTTGCTCTGGAGAGCATTTCCACCTAGGGCGATAACTATTCTTGGTTTGGTGCTCATTGTTTACCTCCAATAAAATCTGTTGAATTTAGAATATAAGCTTTGCTACTAAAATAATAATTGGTAGCGAAATAATTGTTCTTTCTAGGAAAATAATAAACAATTTCTTTAAGTCAACCCCGATTTTGGTTTGTATAATTACAGAACCAACCTCAGTGATATAGATAATTTGTATAAGCGAAAGCGTAGCAATAATAAATCTGGTTTCAATTGAGGCTATATTAGTAATTAGCAGGCTGGGTATAAACATATCCACAAATCCAACCAATGTTGCAGTAGCAGCTATGGCAGAATCTGCTATATTAAATAGAGAAAAAATCCATTCAAACGGTATAGCTATCCAGCTGAATATAGGAGTATATGTTACAAGCACTAAGCCGATAGTGCCCCAGGCAATTACTGTCGGAATAAGAGTTAGAAGCACAGTACACAGAACTTTTGTGCCTGACTCAACAAGATCTTTAAACTTAAAATTGTGAGCTGTCTCGCTACCTTTAATGAAGGCAAATCTCCATATGCCTATCCCCTCGGGTGGTTTCATACTAAAGGCATCAAACCTTCTTTGCTCATAATATTCATTGCTCAGTGAGCTAAGAGGATAGATTCTAGGCAAAATAACGGCTAGGATTACCCCTAGTACACATAAAAGCAGATACATTATGGGGAAGTATTGTGCAATGCCGGCGGTTACTGCAATTACCATACAAAAGGGTACCGAAACAAGGGAGAAATTACACATAACAACTGCAGCTTCACGCTTGTTGTAATAGCCTCGATAGTATTTTTCCGCGGAAAGAATGACGGCAGCGCTAGCAGCCCCAACCCAAGAGGCTAGAAGGTCGACAGATGCGTCGGAAGGAACCTTAAACATCGGACGAACAAAGGGTTGAGTAAGTACTCCTCCAAATTCCATAAGTCCACTATCCGTAAGAAAAGGTAGAGCATAACTGAGCACAATTGCAATCGCAAAAAGAGTCTGTGCAAGGCCTAACATTGAACCTCCGGTGTCGGGTCCAGTTAGAAACTCCGGACCAATACTAAAGAACGCTAAAACACAAATAATAAAAGCAATTATCTTAGTTATGAGATAAACTATGTTAGTCTTAAACTGGTTGTGGAACCAATGGGGAAGCGTCTTATTAGCCTTTTCACAAATGGTATCAATAAGAGAGCATATTGTGGAAAGTGCTACGAGAACCAGAATAATCTGATCAAAAAAATTAGCAAGGAGACCTTTTACCCAATCAGAACCTGCACCGAGGACAGTATTTACTCCGCTATCAAAATTAAGCGGCACAAGAAAGGCAAGGACGCCCAGTAATGAGCACAGTATGAACTTCCAAAGATCACGTTTATTTATGACCGTGTTTTCCATTTGTTCATCCCTCCCGGGTTTAGACAATATAATCAATTCAAATAAGTATCAACAATATTAATTAGTAACATGATTTTAGATCAGTATCATCAAATATCATTTACCAACTTAAAAACTTTATCTTTATGTCCTAATAGATAATTTACTATGTTTTCACAGGAAATTCGTTGCATATCATCAAATGACTGTTTTGAGAAAAATGCTGCATGGGGAGTGATGATAACATTTTCCCTGTTAGAGAGGAGGTGTCCATCCAGCTTAGGAGTTTCATCCTTAAGTACATCAAGTCCGGCAGCGCGCACCAATCCCTTGTCCAAAGCATCAGCCAGATCGTTTTCATTTATGCTGAGACCTCTGCCAAGATTGAGGAAAATAGGAGTCTTTTTCATTTTATTGAATTCTACAGCTGTAAAATATTCTGTGTTAGTTTTTCCTAGGTTCATGTGGTTTGTTATTACATCTGCTTGTTCAAATATGGTGTCCTTATCGACAAGCTCGACTCCCAACTCAGCTGCAAGTTCAGGCTTTACATAAGGATCGTGTGCAATAACTGTCATTCCTAGTCCCTGAGCCAGCTTCGCAACACATTTGCCTATCTTTCCAAAACCAAAGATACCAAGCGTTTGATCACCAATACGCTTAGGAGGCTTAGGAGCATCATATTTCCAGTTGTAATTTTTCTCAAGATCATAGGAATAGCATTTGAGGTTTTTATTTAATGCCAGCATCAGTGCCATGGTATGTTCTGCAACGTCCAGAGTGCAGTATTCTCCAACGGGGCAAACGCCCACACTGTGCTTAGTTGCTTCGGCGAGATCAACGCAGTCATATCCAGTAGCGTTGATTGATATAACTTTAAGTTCAGGTGCGTTTTCCAGAACCTCTTTATCAATACGGGTAAACGCTGTGAGAAGAGCGGTAACATCCTTCATCTTTTGGATGAATTCGTCTCTTTTTTCGTCAGTATATTCATAAACCTCTATCTCTGCGTTTGGTAGCCCTGCTTTAAGTACTTGCATCTCATAATCGTGTTCGGGCATCATAGAGTCTTTATAATCACTGATTAAAATTTTCATTTTTATTTGCCTCCATTCGGTTAGTATAGTTTATAAATGCACATGATACCCACCAGCTAATGGCGGGCGTCATGTGCTGCCCGATAGTAGGTATTAAGCTTTTCTCTTAATAGGGAAGGTCATACAGTGAGGTCCTCCACCTGCCTTAAGAATCTGGCAGAGATCAACGTCTATTACTTCTAGACCCACAGCTCTCATCCTATCGTTTACTACCTTGTTATTGGTTATTGCGAGAACCTTGTCATCACCAAGTGCTTGTACATTACAGCCATGCTTAAATACAAGTTCGCTTTCAACCGGAATAATTTCAAAGTGACGACGCTTAAGCATTTCAATGAACTGGTAGGGAAGCTCGTTTACTGCCGCGATACAGACTTTTTCAGCAACTATATTGAAGACCATATCCAAGTGAAGGTTAGCAGGTGGGCAAGGTACGCCCACTACAGTGTAGCCATACTTCCAGAGCTGTTCGCGCATATTGGCTACACCAGCCTCATCGGTTCGGTCAACGAGACCAAAAGCTATAGTATGTTCATCAAGCATGAAGATATCTCCACCTTCAAAGCAGCCTGCATTACATCTGCATATAACAGGAACGCCTAGTTCCTTGAGCTTTGCTTCATATGCTGCAGTCTCACACTGACGTGCGGGGTGACGGAAATGTCCAATAATGGCTCCTTCCTTAACGCAACCTCCAAAGTCACGTGCGAAGGTTTGAACCTGCATAGATGGGTCAGGCTCTATTTCCACAACCTCTACTCCGTTTTCACGGTAGGCATCCATAAGGTAACCCCATTCTTTAACCATAAGGTCGTTTTGTTCTGTTTCGCCCTTTTCCATCCAGCTCTTGGTGATTTCATTAATAGCGTTAAATACATAGTACTTGGGAGAGCAAACAAGAACTTTCTCTAGCTTATTTGTAGCATTTGGTACAAATATTTCAGACATAGTGTTTTCCTCCAGTTATTATTTTTTAGGATGATTTAAAGTTTTGTTAAGGATTCTTAATATTAAGCTTCTTCAATATGATTCATATTCAGTTATATTAATGATTCTTAAGTATTAAGGTTCTTGAGTATGATTCATATTCAGTTATATTAATAGTTCTTTAGTATTAAGTTTCTTTAGTAGGATTACATTCAAATTTATTTAGTTACTTCAATATTAATTTTATTTAATGCAAGATAATTAAATATCATTTATATTTAGGCTGGCTGTTTAAGTTTCATGTAAATGATTTAAACAGCCACAGTTTAAGTTCCATATAAATGATTTAATCAGCCCCTGTTTAAGCTCCATGTAAATGATTTAATCAGCCACAGTTTAAGATCACTTAAATAACTACCCCTACTACAAGGAAGCCACAACTTAAGAGGAATAGGACTGAGATGAATTTCCAGTTGGTCTTTATCCACTGACTATATCCGATATGAGCAGCCTGAGTACAGGTCATTACAACGATGGAGGTAGGCATAATCATCTTTACCATACCAAGCGCCATATTGTAGATATTGACCATAACAGCCTCATCAACACCGGCAAATACTGCTAGAGGAGCCATAATAGACATGGTTGCCGCAGCAAGACCAGTGGAGCTAGGAATAAACGTAGCCATTACGAAGTAGAATATTAGACAAACTACAACGAATACCACAGGAGGCAGAGCACTGAGGGTATTTTCACCAAAGTTCAGAATGGTAGGAGTAATCATACCACCGTCCATTATTACCTGAATTCCTCTTGCAAGAGGAACTATGAATGCAGTAGAAACCAATGCGGAAGCACCTTTGATAAATATTGAAATAATCTTGTCAACTTTATACTTCATGACAAAACCAGAAGCGAAGGTTGCAACTATGAGAAGACCGTTAATTTCATTGAAGTACCAATCGCCTAGTGGAACTAAAGTTTTTCCTATAATCATACCGAGAACAGGTATGTTAGTAATCCATTCTGTGAAATCCACGAATATGGTCCACTTGGAGTTAAGTGAGGTCCATGGAACGAGGGAGATAATCATGATGACAAATGTTGCAATGAATATCCCTAGAACGGTTTTTTGCTTCTTTGTCATTGAGATATCTTCGTTTGATGCAACAGGGAACTCCTTAAGGTCTTCCGATCTGCGGAAAAACTGTGGAGACTTACTAGGATCCTTTTTAATCTTGTCGGCATATCTACAAATATATAGAGAGATTACTGCCATAAATACTATAAAGATGACAACACGCATAAGCATACCATCACCAGGACTAATGCCTGCTATTCCCGAGGCAATACCAGTGGAGAATGGGTTTACGATAGATGCTAGACAACCACCCTGAGTACCTAAAACAACAATCATTACGGCTACAATTGTATCAAGGCCAAGTGCTAAGACTATAGGAAGGAACATCAATAGGTATACGAAGCCTTCTTCGTATGCACCCTGAACAGTTCCGAAGATACCCATAACAACAACAAGAATTGTAATGAGAGCATGGTAATTTTTTTGGTTTTTAATTGCAATACGCTTTAGAAAAAGTTTGATACATCCTACTTCCTCCATCATCTCGAGGAAAGCACCGAAAATCATTATGTTCAAGGATATAGCAATAGCTCCCGATACGGTACTATTTCCGACCATTCCTATAATAGGTGCCATAATGAGTTCCCATATTCCCTGAGGCTTTGCCTCTGCTGTAGAATATGTACCTGCTATTGCACGTCCAGCGTCGTTTAGTTCATATTGACCACCAGGAATGAACCATGTTAACACGGCTACTAATGCCATTATGAAGAATATTATTACGTAAGCATTAGGAGATTTGAACTGCTTTTTCTGAAGAGATTGAGCACCAGCAGTATTTTTCTTGTTGCTAAACATAAACGAATCCTCCTTATTTTAGTACCCTTACAAGGATGGCCCAATCCTATTTTGGTCACCCTTAAAAGGATAGATTATCCTATCACCCTTACAGGGGTAGATTATCCATTTTAATCATCATCACGTACATAGCTTATCCTATATGTTATAAAGCAGTGGCTGCAAGGATACCTTTAATAGAATGCATACGATTTTCACCTTGGTCCCAAACAACAGACTGAGGGCATTCCATAACCTCGTCGGTTACGTCAATTCCGCGGTATGCAGGCATGCAGTGCATGAATATTGCATCTGATTTTGCCTTCTGAAGCGCTTCCATAGTAACTTGGTATGGGTGGAATGCTTTCTTAAGCTTCTCGATTTCCTCTGGAGCTTGACCCATGGAATAATGGGACATTCCATAAACTATGTCAGCACCCTCGAGAGCTTCATCAAAATTACTTGTAAATACAATTTTTGCTCCTGTCCAAGCGGCGCGGCGGAGGGTCTCTTCGTAAATAGCCTGATCAGGTTGCATGCCGTCAGGGCAGGCTATATACATATCCATTCCAAGAGTTGCGCAGAATATCATGGTTGTATAGCAGACATTGTAAAGGTTTCCTGCATAGCATAGCTTCAAACCCTTGTAGTAGCATTTTTTCTCCTTGATAGTCATTAGGTCTGCAATACCCTGAGTAGGATGTGCGAGTGTAGTAAGACCATTAATAACAGGATGGTCCATCCATTGGGCATATTCTTCAACGATTTCGTGACCAAAGGTACGTATAAAGAGGCCATCGTAGTAGCGGTCGAACATTCTTGCAGTATCCTTCAAGGGTTCACCACGGCCACTCTGAAGCTCGTCTGGACGCAGATATATAGATGTGATTCCCAAATCTGCTGCAGCTCTCTGGAAAGCATTACGGGTACGGGTAGAATTTTTTTCAAATAGTGCCGCCCATACCTGGCCCTTTAGATATTCGTGTGGCTCACGTGCAATCCACTTACGCTTTAGGTCGAGAGAGAGATCAGTTATAAATTCAATCTCTTCGCGATCCATGTCCTTGAAAGCTAGAAAATCTTTACCTCTTAATCGGTTTCTCATTATTACACCTCCAAATAATTTTAAGCTAGTTTACGTTTACATAAACATTATAACTACAACTCTAGATTAACGACAATTGTACAAAGGTATGAAAACACCATTGCTTGATTGTACTTTTGACCACTCTTAGTTTGATTATGTCAACTTATTATTGTATACTTTTATTAAACAAGTAAAACGGAGGCACCATATGATTACAGTAAATGAAGCGCTGAATTTAGGCAGATTAATAGAGGCTGAATTGCTAACAGGAAGTATGGGACTTGACCGCAAAATAGAGGGTGTTACCATCATGGATATTCCCAACATTGCTGATTGGCTTACAGGTAAGGAGCTGGTTATAGCTGGGGTATTGTTTGAACAGTGTTTTTGTCAAGAGCTTGTAGATACCTTTATGCAAAAGGAGATAGCAGCAATTGTAACCAAGAGGAAGTTCATTAATTCAATCCCTATAGAGCTTATTGAATATTGTGAACAAAAGAGGTTTCCTATTATAATTGCACCAGCTAACTGCAATTGGGGAGAAATAATTAACCCCATAATGAGTTATATTGTACGAAAACCATACATAGCAATTGAAGAATCACTAAAATTTCATGAGGTCATGATGCGAGCAATTATAGATGGTGTATCTCTTTCTGAAATGTGTTCTCGTATGTACAATTATACAGGTACTAGCCTTGCAGTTTTTGATAACGAACTTAATATCATGGGATACTCCGATGAATTTGATTGGGAATTATATACTCGTAACATTGAAGTGGGAAACATACAATATACAGGTGTTAGATCTCAGACGTATGATGGAAGTGAGTTATATTTCTATACCTACTCAAGTATGCTACTTGCATGCATATCAAAAAAACTATTGATTTACCCAGTTAATATCAATAGAGTTAAATACGGGTATGTTGCTATTGCAGTAAAAGACAGTGTCAACCAGCTTGAAGAGATTGACGTAGTAAAGGTTCAGCAGATGGGGCTTTTTGTTGCATTGAATTCTACCAGGCTGAACGAAATAAGTAATGCTACTCGCCGATTTAATGGGCTTCTTATGGATAGGCTGTTATCGGAAGCATGTCTTACAAAGGAACAGGCTGAAACGCTATTGGCACCGATGCAAAAGAGGCTACACCCTAGTTACTACGCCATACAGCTAATACATGAGGATTTGAATACTATCACTTCATTTGTTCAGCGAAATATAAGAATGGGTGAGTTCCACGCAATGATAGAGGATAAGCATGAGCTTAGTAAGGATATTCTTTTTTTCGAAAAGTCTGACTCACAAATACTGCTTGTTCCATACCCTGTAGCTAATTTTAATGCTCTACTTGATGAAATACGAAGTATATTTATTGTGGCAACAGGAATTGACAAGTTCTATATGGGCATAAGCGATCCCACTCCACTGACACAAATAAAAACTGCCTTTATGCAATGTAATCATGCTGCAAACTACCTTCGTTCCACAAAAAGCCATAAATCATACTTCTTTTATAGTGATCTTGGTGTACTAAAGTACTTTATGGACAATAAAGGTATGGTGGATATTAACTTCCTAAAGAGTAGCTATGCCAGATATGTAGCTCCTCTGCTGGAATACGATAAGCAACACAATACCCAGCTTGTAAAAACGCTTGAATGCTATATAAACAACAACTGCTCCAAAACAGAGACTGAAAAGCAGCTATTTATTCATAAAAACACCCTAAGGGCGAGGCTTGATTCGATTGGAAAAATTCTCAAGTGCAACTTGGAGGTTGTTGAGGACTTTTTTAATATTCAAATGGCTCTTAAATTGAAGTTTTTCTTTGAAGCCCCTGATTGTGAGAAGTAGATAACAAAAAAAGCACTGAGGCGTAGTCAACGACTGCGCTTTTACTTTTCATACCTATTTTTGAGCATTTCAGGTCAAAAACCATACTTATTTTATATTCTTGCTATAATATAATCGTACAAGTTTATTTTTTCTAGCACTAGAGGATTTTACCAGGAGGATATAAGTATGGAGGGACTTTTGAAAAAGCTATCTAAGATCGTAGCGTTTGTTACAGTTTTTTCTTTGCTTTGCACAACCAATATAAGTGCAACGGCCTCATTGAAGACCCCAAAGCTGCAGAGCTTTGTAACAGGCGCAATTGAATTGGAGAACAATACTATATCAGTAAGTAATGGCGTTGGGCTGGCAACAGAGTATGACCCAAACAACAAAAATAGCAAGCATGGCTGGCATAGCAGAGTAATTCTTATTGACTATGAAAAGGGAACAAAAAAGGTGCTGCCATACGACGGTGTACGAAACCAAGCATCTGATGGTGATGCCACCGGTGGTTTTGTTGAGGGGCTGGCTCTGGTGTATAGAGCGGGAGCAATAAAAACGCCTGAGGACGACAGGGGGTTAGGCTATACCTTTATTAATCCTGAGGGTAAGGCATTGACTGAACCTAAGTTTTCTTATGCTACCAGCTTTAATAACGGTCTTGCAGGCGTTAGATACTATGAGGGCAATCAGTGCTATAGTGGGGTTTTACAAAAGAATGGCAAGATAAAGTTTGCTGTTTTCGGAAGATATAGCATACATGTTGGTAATGACTATGTGAAGTTTTCGGACAATAAGTACAGTTTTTGCTATGACTTTAATGGTAAAAGAATTTACCTAACTGAGACAGAGATGAGAGAGAGGAATAACGAAAAATATAATGCCAAGGAACGTGATGCATTTTATCAAAAATATGCCAAGTTATACGATAGCGTTGAATACCTAGGTTCCAATAGATTTTATGCGAAAACCAGTACGGGCACAAGGGTAGTTGATTCCCAGAACAAAACCATTATTCCTGAGAGCTATGGAGTTTTCGATAAATTGATGAACGAAGGGCAGATATACTTCGTTACTTACAATAAGGGCCTTTGTAATAAGGATGGCAAGGTCATACTGGCAAAACAGCAGGATAGAATTATCCCTGCTG
>JAEZFR010000115.1 GCA_023417285.1 Bacillota bacterium | reverse complement strand
TCAGTACCAAAAATGATCCTCTCAGGTCCAATAGTTTCATAGTACTTCCTAAACAAGTCCTTAACGGTCAGAGGATATGGCGTCCAACGGACCCATTGATTACTGCCGGAGGTATCAACATATACATTAGGACAGACCCATGCCAACTGCAATAACTCCTGAGGATGTCCACATCCAAAGTGAGGTATGATAAACGAAATGTCAGGATGAGCCCTTGCTACATCATGTATCATCATAGGATTAATGTTAACATGTGACGCAAAACCACCAGCTGCCCCCAATATTCCAAAATGAATTAGAACAGGGATTTGAAATTTTTCAGCTACCTTCCACATTGGTTCAAGTGACATATCATTTATTTTCCCAGGTAAATCGGGAGCAATAATCTTATACCCTTTTAACCCCTGCTCAGATATTGCTAATTCTAACATTGAAGCACTATCACTTGCAAATGGATTATGGTGTGCATATCCAATAAAATGTTCCGGATGTTCCTGTATTATTTTACTTAGAATATCGTTGTTTCCACCTGTTACAAAAACCAGTCTCTCAATATTGTGCTTCTTCATTTCTTCAAGCCAACGGGCAGAAGTTGTTCTTACATCGTCATCTGTTGGTTCTCGTTTGGGAAACCCCCACGCTTCTGCCCATTTTTTAGTTTGATACTGGTTTTTAGCTTGCAATGTCAACCATTTATCTTTGCCATACTCTGCTATATACCTTTTTTCAAACCCTACTATGTCAAATCCTTTTACATCAAAGTGAACATGAGAATCTATTACTTTAAATTCCATTTTATCACCTTCTTATGCTTTTAGACCAGTCATGTGAATTCCTTCAATAATCTGTTTTTGGAAGAAGAAGAATACTATTAATACTGGTATTGTGGCCAAGCTGGCTGCTGCCATTACGAGGTCCCATTGATTGTAGGATTCTCCTGAGAATAGTGCAAGACCAACTGGGAGTGTATAAATATATGCCTGGTCAACTGCGATTACTGGCCATAGGAATGCATTCCAGTTTCCTAAGAATGTGAATATACCCAATGCTGACATTGCAGGTTTAACCATTGGTACTGCAGTTCTTAGGAAGATACCAAATTCAGACAGACCATCTATTCTACCTGCCTCGAGTATATCATCCGGAACTCCCATAAAAAACTGCCTCATCATGAATATACCAAAGGCTGATGTTAGACCAGGGAAAAGTAACGACCAATAGGTATTTAGCCAACCAAATGAAGTACTCATCATGTACCAAGGTATGATCAACATTTCTGTTGGAATCATAAGCGTTGATAATATCAGAATAAAGATAAAGCCTTTACCTTTAAATGGAAGTTTAGCGAAAGAATAGCCTACAAGTGTATCGAAGCATAATACCGACACTGTAGTAATTGTTGCAATAACAAGGCTGTTCTTAAACCATAGTAAGAAGTTTGAGTTTTCTATTACTCTTACATAATTGTCAAATGTTACGGTTTTTGGAATTATTGATGGACTATAAATATCTACTCCTGTTTTCAATGAAGTTGATATCATCCACAAAAAAGGGAATATCATTATAAAACCGATTATAGTAAGGAATATATATGTAAACACTTTATTATATTTACGCATCTTCCCCCTCCTTTTTGTTAGTATCCGATGAATTAGTAATCATATTTTTTGTCCAAGACTTTCATTTGGAATAGCGATACACATAGTATAATTATGAATAGAACTACTGTTGCAGCGCTGGCATAACCCATTCTGTAATTAACGAATGCTAATTGATAAATATATAGCACGACACTTACAGTTGAATTCAGTGGGCCCCCTGCAATTCCCTGTCCACCTGATGTGATATTAAATACCTGTGTAAATACTTGTAGAGTCTGAATTGAAGCCATAACTGATAAGTATACAATAGTCGGATTTAACATAGGAATAGTTATATTCTTGAATCTCTCCCAAGCAGAAGCTCCATCAATTTTTGCAGCTTCATAATATGTCTGTGGAATTTGCTTTATTCCTGCAAGGAAAATGATTGTGTAGAAACCTAGTGCCTGCCAAATTACGTTTGATATTACAACAAAAATCGCTTGCGAGGTACTATCCAAGAAAGGTTGCTTTGCAAACCCAAAGAAGGATATAATATTATTTATAACACCGCCCTGCTTCATAAACATCCATCTCCATACCCATGATACAGCAACAACGGATGTTACATACGGGATAAAAACAACCATTCTATATATTGATGCACCTTTTGTAATTGTATTTAACAAAAGTGCTATACCTAAGCTAAGACCAAGTCCTATAGGTACTGCAAACAATATGTATTTTCCCGTATTGAGTAAAGCTGCATAGAAAACTTCATCTTGGAATAATTGTATAAAATTATCTAGAAATACAAATGGCCTTTCTTTTGAAAGTAGATCCCACTCGTGTAAACTTACGTTAAATGCATATATTGTAGGAAATATTCTAATGCACATGAAGAACAATACTGGAACTGATATGAATATATAAGCCCACATTGATTGTCTTCCTTTAATAGTTAGTTTCAGGTTCATAGAGCCCTCCTTTTTTTTTACTTAAGGTTCTAAAGGCTTAAACATGTATTATTGATATATTGCCCGATGTATCAATAAATAATTGACACATCGAGCAATACTACTAAGAAATTACTTTACATAAATTTTGATGTGTACTATTTAGCCCAGAACTCATCCAATAATGCTTGCACCTCTTTGGTTGCATCATCAAGTGCCTTTCTAGGGTCTACATTATTTAAGAGAACTTCGTCTATAGCATCCATTAATGCTTTTCTGTCAGCATCTTCATCAACGTAGAAGTATGAATCAGCTATTGGTAACTGCTGAATAAATGGAGCTAACTTTTCATCCTTTAATAGTTCAGGATCATTTGCAATTTCATTCTTCGCTCCAATTTCACCAATCTTTTCAGTCCAAGCCTTCATAGTTTCAACTGATGTTAAGTGTTCTAGGAATTTAACTGATGCATCAAGTTTTCCGTCCTTAGCATTAGTTGTGATACCATTTGTCCAGAATGATCCAAATGATGTGCTAATACCATCGTGTGAAGGAAGAACTGTAACACCATAATTTAAATCTTTTGCTTGGCTCTTTAATGAACCTAAACGATATGAACCGTCAATATGTAGAGCTGCTTTACCGCTGATAAATGCTGTAGCATCATCTGTGTAGAAGTCTTTTTCTCCAACCTTATCAACCTTTGCAAGGTTTACAAGGAATTCAAATGCCTGATATCCGCCTTCTGAAGCATTCCACTGAACTGTTTTCTTATCTTCACTTATAGGCTCTTGTCCAAACTGCTTGAGA
>JAEZFR010000066.1 GCA_023417285.1 Bacillota bacterium | reverse complement strand
ATGTACGAGAGAGCAACCGTATAGGTTATCTTATTCTCATCCATTTCTGAAAGCTCAGTAAGGACAGGAACAGCAAGAATAATTGACATCAGTATACCAAATATAATAGCCAAAAAAGCCAGAGATGGTAAAAACCAAGTAAATACCATTGCCACAACAACTCCAGCAATAACGGGAATGGAGGCAACACCTATTCCTGAAAGGATAGATTTATAGTTGCATTTGCTTTTAAATATCTTGGATATACCAAATATAATTGCAGTGAGTATAAAGTATTGAACCGCGCCCGATAATAATGTTTTGAAAAATGTTCCGATATAATAAGAAATGGAAGACCCAGAAAACGATAGTAATCTTCCTAATCCTGAACTCTTTATCAAAACCAGTGAATAAAGGCTCATGACGAGAGCAAGGGCTACTGCAAAGAAAAATCCCGTAAATATATCAGCCTGTTTTGCTGATTCTTTTACGGTACTAGCAGGATTTTTAATAAAAGCTGTGCTAATTGCAAGCATTCTTTTCATAAACTTAGCAAATTCATTCTCTTTATAGACTGGTTGTTGAAATTGTGGAGCGTATTGAGCCTGCGTTTGCGGGTTAGTTTGCTGGTATGCTGGTTGATATTGCTGTTGGTGTGGTTGCTGAGAGGGTTGTTGATACTGACTTTCTTGTTGGTACTCTTGATGCTGTGTTTGTGACGGCTGCTGCCATACCTGATTTGTTTGTTGAGTGTTGGGATCAGCAGATGCTGCCTGTTGTCTGCAAACGCATGCTTGTCCTTCTTCTAGCGGATTCCCGCAATATGTACAAAATCTTGCCATTGTTTTAACCTCCTGTTAATAATTTGAATTGGTTAATATGGTAGTTTTATACAAATCATTATATCAGTATACTTTATTTTTATCAACAAACACTATCTCTAAAAAACTATCCCTTAAATAGGTGATCTATAAATATTTTAAGCCCTATCAATATAAGTATAACTCCCCCTACTAATCCTGCCCTTTTCCCAAGCAATGCCCCGAAGCGCTTTGCAACAAGTATTGCAATAAGGCATAAAATAAAGGTAGTAGAGCTGATAATTGCAACAGCACTGAATATGTTAACATTAAGGGCTGAGAGACTAATACCTACTGCTAATGCATCTATACTTGTTGCTACAGCCTGGACTAATAGAAGTTTTGTTGTTAATGAGAATATACTACAGTCTGTCTTGTCTTCACTATTAATAGCCTCGCTAATCATTTTCCCACCAATGATAGCCAAGAGTATTAGCGCAATCCAATGGTCATAGGGTGTAATATATTTTTCAAAAGAGGAGGTGGCAAAATATCCGATTAATGGCATTATACCTTGGAAAATACCAAAGGCAAAAGCTATTTTAAATATATCTATGTAGCTTTTGCGACAAGACGAAAAATTCATACATATTGCATTTGAAATGGATACTGCAACAGCATCCATAGATAAACCAATAGCTAGTAAGATTATATCAATAAAACTCATATGTGTTTTCCTTTTCCCGTGTAAAAAAGTGATTTCTCAATTATACTATTATATCAGCAGTTATTTTATGTTTCCAATATATTTGTATTAATTATTTTTGATGTTTTATCGTCAATTGGAAAATAGAAGACAAAACATATTAAAATAGAGTATTATATATTTAGTGTTAAAACATAGGAGGAAATATTAATGGAAATACTAAAAGCAATTATTTTAGGTATTATAGAGGGAATAACCGAATGGCTACCCATAAGTAGTACTGGCCATATGATACTTGTTGACGAGTTTTTGAAGTTAGATGTATCCGCTGCGTTCAAAGAAATGTTCCTTGTTGTAATACAACTAGGTGCTATAATGGCAGTCGTGCTTCTCTTTTGGAAAAAGTTATTCCCTTTCAAAATCAAGGAAAAAAAGCTCATGGTTAGCAAGAACACCGTAGAGCTATGGTTAAAAGTAATAGTAGCATGCGCTCCAGCAGCAATAATAGGTATTCCTTTTAACGATAAAATAGATGAACTCTTCTATAATTATAAAGTTGTTGCTCTTATGTTAATTATATACGGAGTACTTTTTATAGTAGTTGAAAATGTCAAAAAGCAAGCATCTCCTTTAATTACAAAATTCTCAGTACTTAGCTATAAAACCGCCTTACTCATAGGTGCTTTTCAGGTATTAGCCCTTATTCCTGGAACATCCCGCTCCGGAGCTACCATACTTGGTGCTATGATTTTGGGCTGTTCAAGGGGGCTTGCAGCTGAGTTTTCCTTTTTCTTGGCCATCCCAGTAATGTTCGGTGCTAGCTTTGTAAAACTGATTAAGTTTGGGTTCAATTATACGGGCATAGAGTTTGCTATCCTCTTTACAGGTATGCTTGTGGCTTTCGCTGTTTCAGTATTCGCCATTAAGTTCCTCATGTCATATATACAGAAGCACGACTTCAAGGCGTTTGGATGGTATAGAATTGCATTAGGTGTAATAGTAATTCTGTTCTTCATGCTATAACTCAAGTTTGTCATATAATGAACAATGGATATGGTGAGTAATTAATATTTAAGAATTATTAACAGCAAATACTAGAAGAGGGGATAGGCACCCAATATAAGGGGCAAGCATATCCCCTTTCATATGTCAATTTTACCACCTATATATATCTATTTCATTACTTCATATATGTTGGTTTTACCACCTATATATATTTATTTCACCACTTTATATATGTTGTTTTTATAATTTTATACAGCCCTAATAATTTTTATCGTGTAGGGAAATATACTTTTCAAAAACAATAAAGTCTATTATAATGAATAAAGTAAAATTTTAACTACTTGCGAGGCATCAATGAAGAGAGTTTGTATATTAATAGCATTATTTTTTATAACTGTTATCTGCATTATTTTCCCCCCTAATATATTAAGCGAATCAGAATATACCCCCATAAATATGCAAAACCATCAATCGAATAATTTTAACAAGATGTCACTAACGCAAATTCCTAAAAAAGCATCCACCACTGATACCTCTATAAATATTACTATTAGCGCTGTTGGAGATTGTACGTTGGGCATGGACACTATTATGGGATACTCTGGCTCATTCACTGATGAATACTATCTCAAAAACAAGGATACTACATATTTTTTAAGCAATGTAAAGGATATATTTGCACAAGACGATCTTACCATTGCAAACCTTGAAACAACCCTTACAACTGCTACAGAAAAAGCTCAGAAGGAATTTCGATTCAAGGGATTGCCCGAGTTTACACAAATCCTTAATGATGGAAATGTAGAGGTTGTAAATGTCGCAAACAATCATACCTATGATTATCTGGATACTGGCTATAGGGACACACTTAAAAACTTAGAAAGTGCCAATATTGATTACTTTGGATTTGAGAATAGACTTATAAAGGATATAAAAGGCACCAAAATAGGTATGTTAGGTTATAAAGGCTGGGACAACATGAAACAAACCAAAGCTAAAATCAAGAAGGATATTGAGTATCTAAAAAATAGCGGTGCTAAAATAATTATTGTCAGCTTTCATTGGGGGCAAGAAAAGAAAAATTACCCATATTCACCCCAGGTTGAATATGGGCACTATGCTATAGATAATGGTGCTGACTTGGTTATCGGCCACCATCCCCATGTACTTCAAGGTATAGAGCAGTATAAAGGTAAATATATTGCATACAGTCTAGGGAATTTCTGTTATGGTGGCAGCCATAATCCCTCTGACCAAGATACCCTCATATTTCAACAGACATTTAAAATATACAATAATGCTGTTGTTGCTACCAATATAAAACTTATCCCTTGCTCTATTTCCTCCTATGCTCATAGAAATAATTATCAGCCAATGGTCCTATTAGGTGGTGAAAAAAAGAGGGTAATATCCAAAATCAATACCTTCAGCAAAGCATTTAACTTTAGCTATTCTGAGCCATAATCAAATGATAACCATTTGCGCAAAGCCAATTTAAACTATCTTTATTACAGCTTTTACAACTTCCTGCTTATTATGGATTACATATTCAAAAGCTGTACTGATATCTTCGAAATCAAATTCATGAGAGACTATTCCAGATATATCAATCATACCTTTTGCAACAGCATTTATAGCTTGAGGATATATATTTCTATACCTGAACACAGACTTGATATCTGCTTCCTTATTCATTATTTTTGCAAAGTTAAACTCTATAATATCCTGTGGGGCCAATCCTACTAATACAATACGGCCTCCTGTCTTAACAAGGTAAGGCGTCTGAGCTATAGTTCTAGCAGAACCAGCCGTCTCAATGACAATATCACTACCCTTGCCAGCCGTAGCCTCAGCCATCTTCTTTAGTACGTCTGTCTTTGCAGCATTAATAACCCTTGTTGCACCTAATTTCAATGCATAATCAAGTCTCTTTTCAAGCACATCTACCACTGTAATATCGGTAGCTCCAAATGACTTACATGCCAATAACGTAACCAAACCTATACAGCCGGCACCCAAAATAACAACTGAGCTTCCAAGCTTAACTTCCCCTTGATTAGCAGCATGGATACCTACAGCCAGAGGCTCTATAAGAGCTCCTTCTTTAGTAGTAATATTTTCTGGCAGCTTAAATGCCATATTTTCTGGGAATGCTATGTAATTCATAAAACAACCATGATACGGAGGTGTTGCCAAGAACTCTACATCGGGGCATAGATTGTATCTACCTGTTTTGCAGAATTCACATTCACCACAGGTACATCCCGGTTCAAGTGCTACCTTATCTCCTACCTTGAGGCTTGTCACTCCATCACCAACTGCTACAACCGTACCCGCACATTCATGTCCTAATATAAAGTCACCTTGAACAATAAAGTCTCCTATTTTCCCATGTTCTAGATAGTGCACATCTGAGCCGCAAATCCCTACATATTCCACCTTCACTATTACCTGCTTTTCTTTAGGTACGGGCATACCTATTTCTCTAATCTCTAATTTGTTAATACCTGTCATGTATGCAGCATTATTCTTCATGTTAGACCCCCATAGTCTGTGATTTTAAACATGTTTTATTTAATACTTTTATAAAACACTTTTAGTAAGATTATATAATAAGCGTGCGGAAACATCAATATATTTGTAAAATGAAGCATAGAGATAAAACCGCAGAGCTTGTCAATTTTAGATTGAATTAATAAAACTCTCTATAGGGAATAATGCTGCACCTACAGCAGTTGCTTCGAGCTTATATTTGCACACCCTCAAATATGAACCATTCTTCTCAAAGGTATTGATTTTGGATACAAGTGTTCTCAACTCATCGATGTAATCCTCCATATACGATCCTGCATAGCCTCCTAGAATTACATTGCAATCAAATATCATCCGCAAGTTATTAACAGTCAAAGCAAGCTTATTGACATAGTTATCCCATATTTGCTGCTGAGGTTGTTGCTTTTTCTTTAGCCTTTTAAAGAACTCTGAGATATCTCCATTGGTACTATCAGAAAGTATCTTAGCAGAGCAATATGCATCAACACAGCCCCTTTGGCCACAATAACACTGTACGCCGTCAGGCACTATGGTCATATGCCCAAATTCCCCACCACGTTGGTTTCTGCCAGTATATATTTTATTATGACTTATTATTGAACCACCAACTGAATTATTAAGCGATAAGTACACCATATCCTCATTGTTTTGTGCGTTCCAAAGCTCAGCAAATCCAGCAGCATTTGCATCATTACACAACATACAACCAAAAGGTATATATTGCTCAAACTGCTTTACACTACCACCCTTGAAGTCTATAAAAACTGCATAGTCTACAGTTTTGTCATCGGATGAAATAATAGCTGGTAGTGCAATACCTACCCCAAGTATTTTTTCTTTTTCGATTGCCGCCTCAGTGATAAAATCATTAATTTTCTGCCCAACACC
The DNA here is from genome assembly GCA_023417285.1 of Bacillota bacterium. GTDB lineage: Bacteria > Bacillota > Clostridia > Acetivibrionales > DSM-1351 > Ruminiclostridium. The sequence continues at coordinate 1,432 of JAEZFR010000066.1, read as the reverse complement.
TTCAAAATATTTATTGGTATTGCTAAATGGGTACTGATGTCTGATGGTCTTTATTACCTCACCACTCAAATCAACAATAACTATTGAAACATGGTTTCTGGTAATATCCAGACCAATTGAATATTTTGCACTAGCATTATATGATATGGACTTGGCCTTTCTTCCTCCAGTTGATTCAAACAGACCTGTTTCCACTACAAGCTTTTTTTCTTGCAATTCCTTGATATTCTGTGTGACAGTAGGCAGGCTCATTTTGAGAGAATAAGAAATTTCTTGTATAGACATAGGCTCATGCCTATACAAAAACCTATATATAGCATTTCTATTCATTTTTTTTACTTCAATACTGTTTACACTTTTTTGGGCCATGCTACTATCCCGCTTTCATAAATGTAATATGCTTATTTTTAATAAAATATTTTGCTATGTTATTTTTAATAAAATATTTTGTTATGTTATTTTTTAATGTGATTTGTTTATTTATATATTTGACTTGCTTATTTACTGTTGTGATTCAATAGTCTAATTAGTTATTGTAATTTTGTAATTAGTTTCATTTGTTAAGTCATGGTAACGTTATTTCTACTATTATACTATATATTAGCAGTCTTTCCAACAGGTGCTCGCTATGATAAAATATAAAAGACCTTCGACTTGGTCAAATGGAAGGAGCCAATTTATGGGTGATAAACTAAAAAAACAAAAACACATTGCTTTAATTGCACATGACAATAGAAAGGATGACCTTATAAGGTGGGTAAAAGCCAAGAGTGATATTCTATGCCGTCACTTTTTATGTGGCACAGGCACAACAGCTCACTTGATTACCGAAAATACAGGATTACCTGTAAAATCCTATAAAAGCGGACCTCTGGGAGGCGACCAGCAGATAGGTGCTTGTATTGCAAATGGAGAAGTAGACTTTATGGTATTCTTTTGGGACCCGCTTACCACTCAGCCACACGACCCCGATGTAAAGGCGCTTCTAAGAATAGCTGTGCTTTATGACATTCCTGTAGCAATGAATCAGTCAACTGCTGACTTTATACTGTCTTCTGAATTGATGGAAAAAGAATATGACAGAAATGTTGTAGACTATTATAGCAGGATAAGAAAACAGCTTTCAGGAGAGGCTGCAGCAACACGTTCCTCTACATAGTACGTTTAATTAAACTGAAAATGGGGTTCAATAGTACATAATATAGAAAGCGCCTATGTTGGGCACTATAAAGAGGGTTAACTACCACTTAGGTAATTAACCCTCTAATTATTTATCTTTCAGAGAACACCCCAACCATTGATACTCTTATTTTACTTCAAACATTGCCATTAGCGGTTCTCTTCCCATGAGCTTAGCGCTCACGTTATCAGGCTGTGACCCTCCTGCATATACAGTGAATTCTCCGTTTTCAAGATATTGATTGCCCTGCTC
>JAEZFR010000113.1 GCA_023417285.1 Bacillota bacterium | reverse complement strand
CTCCTTTACCAGGGTTTATAACCATATCTGCACCATACTCTTTTGCTTTTTCCAGTCGTTTATCCACCATATCAAGTACTATTAATTTTGTAGGATTTTGCATCCTTGCGTATGTAATCATACCCAGACCAAGAGTTCCCGCACCAGAAATCACTACGATATCGTCGTTCCTAATTTGCGCTCTGTCTACTGCATGTTTTGAACATCCATATGGCTCAATCAATAGAGCAGACTTAAGAGGCATTTCTTCTGGGACTTTTGATATCACAGCAGTTTTAGGAAACTTTACATATTCAGCCATACCACCGTTGTTTCCTTTTTGAAAACCAAAAATTGCATGAGGCTGACACATCCAATACCGCCCCGTTTTACAGAATCTACACTCACCACATGGAACAATTTGATCTGCTATAATTCGTTCTCCGATATGAAAATCCTTTATATTTGAGCCTACCTCAACAATATGACCTAAAAATTCATGTCCTGGAATAAATGGAGGCTCCACCCATGCCGGTTGGGTATCGTCCCCCCAAAACATGGAGGCACCATGTTGGCACTTTAAATCACCTGCACAGACGCCGCACCCCTCAACTTTTATTATGATATCATCTGCCTCACATACAGGTGTAGGGTAATTAGGTTCAAAACGGTAATCTCCTTTTCCATATGCTACTAATGCTCTCATTGTTTCAGGTAACTTTTTCAAAATACCTCCTCCTTCCATTTTAAAATGTAAACTAGTATTTTAATCATTTTTACTCCAGTTATACCTTATGAATGGCTTGTAACTTCAGCTACACTGCATTGCGCCGAGGCATACTCTGAAATATATTTATTCACTTCCTCTATTGATGGCATTGATAATTGAGCTCCCTTTCTGGTTACAACAATTGAAGCAACATGATTTGCAAATTCAACAGCAGTATCTATTTCTTTTCCTTCAGAAAGACCCAAAGCCATAGCAGCAATAAAACTGTCTCCTGCTGCAGTAGTATCAGTTACCTTGACATTATCACATTTGAAATGTATCAACATATCATTTTGAGTAGAAACAACTGAACCTTTACCTCCAAGAGTAACTATAACAGTTTTAATCCCTTGATTTTTTAAAATATCAACAGCTGTTTTTAAACAGCCTTCTATATCTTGAATCCCTGTCAGTTGGGCAAGTTCCGTTTCGTTTGGCTTAATGACATCAACGTTAGCCATGAGCTCTTTTGGCAAATTTTCTGGTACTGGGGCAGGATCCAGTATAACTAATTTTCCTAGTTCCTTAGCCTTTTGAGCTGCATAAATAACAGTCTCAAGCGGTATCTCCAACTGAAAAATAACAATATCACATTCTTCAATTGCCTGGAGGTTTTTATCAATATATTCTTTGCTGACACATTTATTAGCACCTTGGATTACTATTATACTATTGTCTCCCTGCTCATTTACAGTTATAAATGCTATTCCTGTATTTTCCCCCTGTATCCGTGCAATTCGTGTTGTATCCACGCCCACAGACTTAAGTCCTTCAATTTGAATGTCCCCATAGGAATCATTACCTACAGCGCCTAGCATCGTTACATTGGCTCCAAGTTTTCCCAAAGCAAATGCCTGATTGGCACCTTTACCACCTGATATAAGTTCTAAATTATCTGCAAGCAACGTTTCTCCCTGCTGTGGCATATATTTTACATTAACAACAAAGTCCATATTAAGACTTCCTATAACCAAAATTTTTCTCATTTATATATCCATACCCCGTATTTAGCACAAAGCTCCATTAAAGTACTGGCATGAACTCGGTCCCCCTTTTATTACTTATTTTAGATATTTCACATTAATACCCGCTTTTATTTAAATCAATTATCCTTTTACACCACTACTGGTAATCCCTTGTACAAAGTACTTTTGTGTTGGTAGGAACAACCCTAGCGGTACAATTGCAGATATCATCGAACCTGCATATAGGCATGACCATAGTGTTACCCTTTCCATTTTAAATGCTGACAATGCAATTTGAATAGTTTGTATATCCTTTGAGCGTGCAACAAGTAATGGCCATAGGTAAGCGTTCCACTGATCCATAAATATTATTAATGAAGCAGTTATAAACACTGTGATTGAAGATGGTAAAACTATCTTTGTAAATATCTGAGATAAATTAGCACCGTCTACTCTAGCCGCTTCTAGTATACTGGGGGGTATGTCTCTAAAAAATTGTGTAAATAAAAATAGTACTAAGCCACTTGCTATAGTAGGGACTATCATGCCTGCGTAAGTATTCATCCATCCCAAACCACTGACGACTTTATAAAGAGGAAGTGATATAGCCTCGAATGGAACCATAAATGAAACTAGAAAGATAGCAAATAAAACGTTTTTAAATTTAAATTTAAAGCATGCAAATGCAAAAGCAGCTACACTGTTAAGAAGACAGCCTCCAATTGTTGTTGCTAAAGAAACGACAACAGTATTAATAATAGGGCGCGCAAAGTTGAACTTGGTAAATAACAAAATATATGAATCCAAAGTAAAATCTATAGGTATAAGGGTGTTGATAGAGAATGGTGTTATATATTTAAAAAATTCAGTATCACTTCTCAATGAGGCCGAAAGACACCAGAGTAATGGAAAAACAGTTACAACTGTGATAACTATAAGACCACAATAAATAAACAAATTCTTTATAGATTTATAATTATTCATCTTCTTAGGCCTCCTTTTTATTTGACATGAGCTTAAACTGAATAGCACATATTATAGAAATCAATATAAGCAATACAGTAACAATGGCTGCTGATCTAGGGCGGTCAGCAAACTTAAATGCAGATTTATATGCTTCATACATCAAAACATTTGTGCTTCCTTCTGGCCCACCCTGTGTAACAATTTGCATAGGTACAAATAGTAATAGATTTGTAGACGTATTCGCAACAAATACAAATAGTAATACTTTTTTAATTAAAGGCACCGTAATTTTAACTACAGTTTTAAGCCAATTGGCCCCATCAATCTTTGCAGCTTCATAAATGCTAGCATCCACATTCTTTAACCCAGCGAGAATAAACATCATCCAATATCCGACACCCTTCCATGTAGCTATTAATACAATGCACCAAAGCGCCTGAGTTTTACTAACTAAGAAGTCCTGCTGCTGAATACCAAAAACACCCAAAATGCTGTTTATAACACCATTGTTGGGACTAAGCATCAAATTCCAAACAATAGTTGCAACAGTAAGTGAGACAGTTACAGGCAAATAAAATATTGTCCGAAAAACGCCTATACCAGTAACTGTTGTATTAACCAACAGAGCAAGACAAAATGCTATAAATATTTGTAATGGGATCATAATAATATTAATCTTTATTGTTACCCATAGAGATTTCCAGAATGTTATATCTTTAAAGATTATTTCATAAGTACCTAATGTAAATGTATCCTTTACTATAAGGCTTTCCATCAATGTTGAAATTATGGGATAAATCTTAAAAACAACAATGAGAATAAAAGCAGGTAATATTAATATATATGGTATAGCCTTGACCTTCCCAAACATGTTATCCATTTTTCACCCCGGTAAGTCCGAATTTAATCTATACTAATGAATTGTTAGTCAATTCAATATCTCTTACATCAGTAAATATATGTTTTTTATTAAATTTATTAAAGTAACTGCGTATAGGCAGTTACTTTAACATTAGAGGGTTGGCGGTAAAATAATTACCGCCAATCTCTAAAGTCGATTTATTTTTTATATTTTCCCATAGCTGAATTGATTTGTTCAACTGCACTATCAAGTGCCCCCTTAACTTCTGAGCCGTTACGGATATTTTCAAAAGTCGCATCCATTATAGTGCTATACTCAGAGTAACCAGGTGTTAGCGCTCTTGGAACAGCTGTATTAGCTGCTTCATAAGCACCTACCTTAAGGTATCCAGGAGCATCAGGATTTTCTAGAATCTCTTTGATTTTGCTTTCTCTTGCAGGCATATCACCTATCCAATCAAGGTATTTGTCACTGCCTTCACCAAGACTCATATATTTTATAAATTCTGCTGCTTCCTTGATATTTTCTGAAGCGGCATTAACACCAAAATGCCAGCTTCCCGTACCGGTTGATACATTATTTTCATAACCCTTAAATGCTGGTGCATAAGTCCATCCATATGTCTTCATTCCTGCTGCATCACAAGCAGCGGCTGTCCATGTACCCCCTGCCATAAAGACAATTTTTCCTGAATTAAAATAGTTAGGAACTTCGTCTGCTGTAACACCTCTTGCTGAGAGTCCGTTGGTATAAAGTCCCTGCATCCATGTCAATGCATCTACCCATGCTTTATTATTGATGATACCATCAACCGTAAAACCGTCGTCTCCTATGTTCTTCCCCCCCATACTATTGGCAAGAGCACACATCTGATATGTACGGCTTACTTGCTGGAACTGTATTCCAGATATGCCTTTGGACTTATCCGGATCAACAACAGCTAAAGTGTCCTTTGCCATTTTCTCTATTTCTTCCCATGTGAGACGATTATTTGGATCTCCTTCAGGAATAGTTATACCTGCTTGTTTTAGTAATTCTGTGTTATACCAAAGTAGCTGTGCTGATGTTGCCATAGGTGGTGAATAGAATTTACCATCCCATGTCCCAGCATTCAGACTTGATGTAATAAACTGTTTTTTCTCATCCTCTGTAAAAAACTCGTCCAACGGAGAAATATAACCACGAGTAGCGTAAGCAGCTACCATTGGACCATCTACACTGATTACATCGTATTCCTTAGAGCCTGAAGCAATTTTTACTTCAATGGTTTCAAACAGATCATTAAATGATACGTATTCACCTACTACCTTGATACCTGTAGCTTTTTCAAAGTTGTCAAGTATTTCCTGATTTTCCTTTACGGTTTCTGTTAGCCAAACAATTTTTTTAGACCCTGACTTGTCTGTGCTTTTTTCTGAAGATACTTGGGAAGTAGAAGAGGATGATTGAGCATTATCGGATGCTTTTGTGCATCCGAACATAGTTGTTGCCATAGCAAGCAAAAGAACAATTGTGCATACCTTTTTCATATTTTTTCTCCTTTTTATTTATTTAACAGCAAATAGCTATTAATTACTATTCATAATCTTACCTTGCTAGCTTTGTTAATAAATCTTCAAACAAAGAATCTCTTTTTATGTGATAAACATATTTGATCAAATGCCGGTCTTTATTAAAAGTGTATGTATTGTTATATTCAGGTATAGGACTAGGTTCAAAGCATTCTAGCATATAGTCGTCCTCAAGGAGCCATGCTACCGCAGTAACATCCCAGATAGGCCTTGTCCAGAATTCACCTCCATTGCATCTCTTTGCTTCGGCTGTGGTAACATCTACTAGATAATCACATAGCTTGTTTTTCCCACGCAGCCAGTATTCAAGTTCGGGGCCTCCTATAGTGAAAGCAGATACAACTCCCATACATGGTAGCTGTACTAACGGAACACCACATCCAAAAACAATTCTTGCTCCCGCAACATCCTGGTATAAGTTAAACTCCTTATTATCATGCCAGTGATAGGCGTTACCTCCAAGCCATATCAGTACTATCCTATCTTTTATTTCAGGTTTTATTAGTAATGCAGAAGCAACATTTGTAATGGCCCCTACTGCAATCACGTAAAGTGGGTTTGCTTCACTATACTCCATTGCACGGTTAACAAGATCATTTGCAGCATCAGAATATACAGGTGTATTTTCATTGATTAAAAAACTATCCGAACCTTTATGTACTAAATTCTTAAGCTCGTCGCATTCCATCAAGGACAAAATATTCATTATCTCTTGATAACTTTTTTCCATACCATCCAATGGGCTTGAACTTTTATCATTTAGGAACGGTGCTGCATAAATGGCTTTTATATTTAATTTATCAGTATTCTTAATTAAATAGGCCAACGCATACTGGTCATCTATTTCGTTATATGTATCTGTATCAAAAACTACATCTACAATTCCTTTGGGTTTTTGTAACCGTTCCATCATCCTTTTATTATCAATAAGCATAAATTTTTGCCTCCTTTTTAATTGTTGTTTATATGTCTAACAAATCTAAAGTGCTTTTGTCTACTAACGCAGGAGGTACTCCCTGTGTTGTTATAGAAAAACCAGCTGCATATGTAGCATATTTAATTGAGGTACGTATATCATAATTTTTAGAAAGGTATACCGCCAATGTTGCAGCAAATGCATCTGCTGCTCCTGTAGTATCAACTGCTTCAAAATCAGCTGCTTCAAAATACATTGAATGCTTATTATCCTTTAAGTAGCATCCGTCACGATCCAGGGTCACTATGACGTGTTGTGCACCACGATTTAAAAAATGTTGCGCTTTTTCCTCCAAAGATTTTTTTTCTGGACATAGCTCTTCTATTTCATTACGATTCGGCATAAATATATCAACATTTTTAATAAGACCATCGCTAATCGATGTAACTGCACATGGCTTCAAAATTACCTTTGCACCACATTTGCGTGCAGTCTTTGCAGCGCACTCAACTGTCTCAGGATTTATCTCTGTCTGGAGCAAACAAAAGCTTGCATTATCAAACATATCCCTATGCATTTCAATATCCTTTGGAGATAGTTGATTGTTTGCTCCTTCATAAACAACTATTGCACTTTCGCCATTATCTTTTACATATACATATGCATGTCCAGTAGCCACTACTGTGCTTGTAGAAACTCCTTCAATATTTACGTTATTAATCTTCAAGAAATCATACAGTACACTTGCTTCATAGTCCTTACCTAATTTTCCAATTAAATATACCTCTGCTCCCAGCTTAGCTGCACCAATTGCTTGGTTAACGCCTTTCCCTCCTGGAATGGTCGCTCTTTTCTTTGTAGTAATGGTTTCACCTATTTGTGGTACCTGTCCAAGGTTAAGCAGTGTATCCATATTTATAGCACCCACTACAACTATTTTTTTATTACGCACCGTTATTGGAACATCAATGCTGCTTTCACTTTCAACCTTTTTGTCGCATTTGAACGGTATTTCAGGGATTCGTGTTTTTTCTACCTTGGCAATCAGCCTTCTGCAAGCATATTCTCCAAGTTCATAAAAGGGCAATTGAATTGAAGAAAGCTTTGGAAGAAGATATATTTCATTTGGATCCTTAACTAAGCTTACGAGAGAAATATCCCTTGGTATTTTTATATTATTGTATACCGCATGCTCATAAATTTTAACTGCTAAACATGTATCAAAGCATATAATACCAGTATAATTATGTATAAGTGCAGAAATGTCTAATGAGTTTTCTTTGACTATGCAAAGCATATTTGCATCAAAGGGAAACTTATTATCAAAAAGGCATTGCTCAAAACCTTTTTGAAACCTTCGCTCTCTAATACCATTATTTTTTACCAAACAGCCTATCTTTTGATGTTTATGCTTTACCAACATTTGAGTTGCATTATAAGCAAGTCTTGAATAGTCAATGCCTCCTCTCTCTGGGGTTGGAGCATTGTAACAATCTACAATAAAGTATGGTATCTGCTGATCAATCAATTGACTTTCACATTTACTATATGAATTAGTTAGTTTGTCCCAAATAATTCCATCTACATTATGTGAACAAAGCATTGTAATGCCTTTATATTCTTCCTCTGGAGTATCTGCTGAAAATAGGACAGTGGTATATCCATTAGCTTTGGCGGACTCAACAATACCTGAAAGTATTAGCTCGTGCCCTGGCTGTTTGCTTAACATAACTCCAAGTAGCAAGGATCTTGTTTTTTTAAGTGTATGTACTCCAGCATAAGGAGTATAATTACACTCCTTTACAACTTTCATTACACGGTCTCTCGTCGCTTTGCTAATATTGAAATCCTTTGCATTTATTACTTTTGAGACGGTTGAGACTGAGACTCCTGCTAGCAATGCGATCTCCTTTATATTCATCAAACACCTCATAATTTAGGAAATATTTTTCCTAAACCAATTTCTTGCATGTATTATCTATATTTTTTTGAAAAAGTCAATAATATTTGTTAAATTATTATATTTTTTTATTATTTTTTTCTTTTTTTGATAATACTTTTATCCTTAATAACAAAAAATGGAATAAGTAATTATCTTTGTTTAAGAAAACTGTTTCCTAAACTTCATATTTGAGAAACAAAATGAACTACAAAATTAATTTGTATAGTTTTGAAACAATCATAACGGGATATAAAGACCTAATCTAAATCGAAAAAATAGGGCCCTGCATCTATTTAAGTAAACATTGCATAAGCCCCATTTTAATTATTTAAATCTGTCATTTTGTTATATAATTATTTACTACTTAAATCATCAAAGGCCGCCCTTACTCTAGATAAATCTGGGATTGATGGTATTGCGCCTTTTTTTTCTGTACTCATACCTGCAGCAATATTAGCCATAAGTATAATTTCCTCAAGTTTATTTTGTGTAATACTATTTAAATCTGTGCCATTATTCAATAATCCGTATAAAACAGTTCCCCAAAAAGTATCTCCAGCCCCAGTTGTATCTTTTACATCAGCTGGATACTCAGGAAAAGAGGCCATATATTTGTTTGTAGCATACATACAACCCTCAGGCCCCATTGTTATTGCTGCAAGACTCAAATCAAAATTAAGAAGTTCTCTCAAGCAGTCCTCAGGCGTTACTTTCCCAGTAACCATTTGTGCCTCTTCAAGAGAAAGCTTTGCAATATTCGCATATTTCAGTCCCGTTTTCATTGCTTTTATAGCATTATCCTCATTGCTCCATAACAGCGCTCTGTAATTTGGATCAAAAGAGATAATTTTCCCACAGCCCTTAGCATATTCTACAGCTTTCATAGTGGCAGATAGTGAAGGCTCATGGGTCATTGATAAGGTTCCGAAGTGAAAAATCTTGCATTGCTCAATTATCTCTAAATCAATCTCTTCTTCGCAAAGACATATATCCGCACCATGATTCCTATAAAAACTGAAACTTCTGTCTCCCCTATCGTCCAAGGTAACAAATGCCAAGGTTGTATTATGATCTGGATCTGAAATTAGATTTCGGCAATCTATAGAAAGGTCTAAAAGCTGTTTTCTCAAAAATTCTCCAAATACGTCCTCTCCAACCTTCCCAATGAAAGCACATTTAGTTCCAAACTTCGATAGTACTGCTAGAACATTAGCTGGAGCACCGCCTGGATTCTGTTCAAAGCGCTTAACTGAATCATCCTCCGACCTAATTTGTGTAAAATCAATTAGGAGTTCACCAAGAGCTACAACATCAATCATAATACACCAACTTTCTTTCAATATTTTTTAGAATATATCAATTAAAACCTTCATAGCTAAATCCTTAGATTCCTCGATGAACTTATATGCCTCAAGATAATTCTTAAATGCGAAATGGCGAGATATTAGCGGTTCTATTATAATCTTTTTGCTTGCCATAAATCTTATTGCATCATCAAAATCTTCTCTCTTATACATAAGAGTACCACGCAAGGTAAGCTCTCTATCCTGTACTAATCCAAGGTCCACCCTTGGTATATCACCAAAAACACCCACCACCATTATTGTAGTGCCTTTTCTTGCCATGGCTACAGCTTGGTCCATTGTAGGCTGAACACCAATACATTCAAATATTGCATCAGCGCCATCTTCACCAAAGTTTTTTAACACTGCAGTTTTTAAATCTTCTTTAGCTGTATTGATACAAAAATCAATCCCACATTCGATAGCCTTTTGAATTCTATAGTCGCTTATATCAGTAATCATAACGCTAACTGCACCCATAGCTTTTGCTACTTGTGCTACAAGATTACCAATAGGTCCTGCACCAAATACCAAAACCTTTTTGCCAGTAACATTTCCTAATCTTCTTACTGCATGAACTCCAACAGCAACAGGCTCAATAAGTGCACCGTAATCCAGGTCGAGCTCCTCGGGTATATGTATGACCTTCGTTTGGTCTACCAGAAAGTACTCTTGCGCCATGCCCTCTGTTTGAAATCCCATTACCTTTAGGCTCTCACAAATATGGTAATCCCCTTCTCTACACATAGCACATTTACCACAGAAAACCTGAGGTTGAACAGTAACCCTATCTCCAGGAGCAAAATCTTTAACTCCATTTCCACATTTCTCAACTACTGCTGTAACTTCGTGTCCTTGAACTACTGGATATGTAGTATATGGATGCTTACCATGATAAACATGCATATCTGACCCACACACACCTATCCTCGCCATCTTCAATAAAACTTGATTATCACCTACATCAGGAACCGGTATATTTTCAAATACAATTTCACCGGGCTTTGTCATTGTCGCACGCAACATACAATCTCCTCCTTAACATATCATCCTTAATTAGCTCAATTATTTTGCTGATTCTGCTACCTTGCTAAAATCTATTTATATTCCCTCGACTAATTTATCTTGCCTGAATCCATGCCTTAAACTAATTCATTTATGTTCCTGAACTATTTATCTTTTCTTCACTCGGTTAACTTCTCTGAATTCATTTATCTTGAGAGGAATTCATTTATCTTGTGTTAAGCTCAGTTACCTTTGTTATTAGGGTTTATATATTTTCTACTCCATTAGGATAGAAAATAGTCTTTAACCCTGCATTCCCAGACAATACATTTTCAAAGGTCTCGGGCGCATCGTCCAGCGTCAGTCTCTTGTCTACAAGATTCAGCAAGTTAACTTTACCACTTTTGGCAAGTGCAACTGCCTTCCCAAAGGTCTTTTTGAGAGCGAAGCTTCCGCAAATCTTTAGTTCGCGCTTAAACACCTCATAAGGATTTATGGTTATTTGACTATTATCAGGGCAAACACCAAAGAATAGTATTGTACCAGAGTCCTTAACATACTTAATTTCACCCTCAATTACTCTTGGCACTCCAGTACAGTCAATAACAACCTCATAAGAATTTATCAAACCTAGCTTTTCAAACTCTGCAGATGTATACGTATGGTCTGCCCCAAGTTTTTTTGCCAGTACAAGTTTATTCTCAAAAAGATCAACAACTGTAACACTAGCCGCTCCATTTATAGCTGCCAACTGAGCATGCATAAGTCCTATCGGGCCTGCACCGAATATCAGTACAGAGCTGCCTAAGCCTATTCCTGCCTTTTCTTGTCCATATACCACACATGCTAAAGGTTCTATCATAGAAGCCTCAGTAAAGGAAAGCCCCGAAGTGTCAAAAACACAACGCTCAGGAACAGTTAAATATTGAGCAAAAGCACCATGCCTTGTTACACCAACAGCGTGCATATCTATGCAAAAATTCTGGCGGTTTTCCTTACATGCATCGCATGCCTCACAAAAAATGTTTGGATCAGCGGCAACATGTTGACCAACCTTAAACTTTGTAACGTTTTTGCCAATACCAGCAACTACTCCAGAAAATTCGTGACCCGGAATTCTTGGATAGCTTCCAAAATATTCACCTTTATATATGTGCACATCAGTACCACATAAGCCTGCTGCCTTTACCTCGAGAAGTATTTCATCATCTGCCGGAATGGGTACCTGTGTATCTCTTACTATCCCAACGTTGGGTTTCTCAATAAAAAATGCTTTCAAATTAATCACCTTTCCCATGTGTTTAGCTGTAATATATATCTATATTAAAAAGTAATAGCAACTTTGAAATCACCATGTTTTCCGCTTGCATATTCAAAAGCCGTTTCCCATTCTTCGAGGGCAAAGGTCTTTGTAATTAGTCCGTTAGTTTTTAATTTGCCATTTTTGATATTTTCAATTACGAATGGGTAGCAATATGGACTTAAATGGGAACCCAAAAGATCTAGTTCCTTTCTGTCTCCAATAATTGACCAATCCACTGTAGTTGGTTCCCCAAAAACACTAAATTCTACAAATCGTCCTAACTTTCTTATCATACTGAGCCCTTGAACTACACTAGATGGATGCCCTGTTGCTTCTATGTATATATCGCATCCATAGCCCTCAGTTAACTCAAGCACTTTTGCGACAACATCCTCTTTGCCAGGGTTCATAACAATATCTGCACCGAACTCTTTTGCTTTTTCCAAACGCTTATCCACCATATCCAATACTATTAATTTAGCAGGATTTTGCATTCTAGCATATGTAATCATTCCAAGGCCAAGAGTACCAGCACCAGAAATAACTACTATATCATCGTTATGTATCTGGGCTCTATCTACTGCATGTTTTGAACAACCATAGGGTTCAATTAGTAGCGCGGATGTTAAAGGTATCTCCTCGGGAACTCTAGAAATAACAGAGGTCTTTGGGAATCTTACATATTCTGCCATGCCTCCGTTGTTATCTTTTTGGAACCCAAATATTGCATGAGGTTGACACATCCAATACTTACCGGTTTTGCAAAACCTGCACTCACCACATGGGACAATCTGATCGGCAATAACTCTTTCTCCAATTTTAAAATCTTTAATATTTTCGCCTACTTCAACGATATATCCCAAAAATTCATGTCCGGGAATAAATGGCGGTTCTACCCAAGCTGGTTGATTATCGCCACCCCAATACATAGCTGCACCATGTTCACACTTTAGGTCACTTGCGCAAACACCGCAACCTTCAGTCTTAATTATGATATCATCAGGTCCACATTCTGGTGTAGGATAGTTTGTCTCAAAACGGTAATCCCCTTTTCCATATGCTACTAGAGCCTTCATAGTTGATGGTATATTTCTCATACTAGTCCCCCTTTCAAAAAAAGACGCTTTACTTTACTATTTGTTATGTAAATAAATTCTTGAATTAAATATATGCACTTTTAGGCATTGAATAAAAAATCATTCAAGCATCTTATACGATAGCACCTTGCTCTCTCAGCTTTTTCACTAATAGCTCAGTGTCCATTTTGCTCATTGAGCAATTATTGTGTAAACTAATAGCTGCAGCAGTTCCTGCAGCCTGCCCCATTGCCATACAAGTTGCCATAACTCTGATTGAACCAAACGCCGAGTTATCGGTGCATACACAGCGGCCGGCAGTAATTAGGTTTTCACTATTTTTAGGTACCAGTACACCGTATGGAATATTGTACTCCTGCTTCAAACTAGTGCACACTTGCTCGATACTATCTGGCCTATGAATATCTATTACATGCGTTCCCTTTGCAATGGTATCCTTGAAATTCTTTGGATTGAGTACATCGTCCGCTGTCATCTCATATAATCCAACAATACGGTAAGTTTCTCTCACTCCAGCCTGCGTCCCTGACTTTAACAGCCAGCAATCCTTAAAAGCTGCAAAGTTTTCGCGCATAATATTTATTACTTTGAATAAGTTCTCACGCAGATTGCACTCTGCCTTAGTAAATTGTTCAGGTGAGCTTGCATCTGTGCCCTCACGTAATAAATTAATAGTTACTATTCCATCACGGAAGTGTCTGCTAATCCATGGTCCCCCAAATATAGGCATTTCACCCTTTGCATTAAGTTCGCTCAATCTGTCTCTGATTTCGGCACTGATAGGCATTTTTTCATCAACTGCATCAGCAAATAAATCTTGAAGTGCATCAGTATCAACACCGCCAAGTTGGAACCACAAGGATGCAGGCTGAAGCTTGTCTTGTTTTGTGGTTTCATAGCCAGCTGCTCTGACCAGGTCGGCATCACCTGTACAGTCAATAGCAACTTTACAGCCATAAGCAACACGTCCAGCCTTGTTTTGTACTATTACATGGCTAACCTTTCCATCAGTCATAATACAATTTGAAAAATAAGTATGATATAACAATGTGACTCCGCTTTCGAGAAGCATCTGCTGAGCTGCCAGCTTGAACATCTCATCATTTACAGGAACATTTCCGCTATCAAGTGTAACGTCAGCTCCATCTAAATCGCTAATTCTCTTCATTAGCTCGAAAGGAATTCCATCAATAATAAGCTTTTTCTTCTTTTTAAAAATACTAATAGGGGTTACAAGAGCACTTGATGCCATGCCCCCTACAAAACCATACCGCTCGATTAGTAGCGTTCTTGCACCATTTCTAGCAGAGGCAACAGCTGCAATAATACCAGAAGGTCCACCTCCACATACAATTACGTCGTAACTATCTATAACTGGAACCTTAGTCTCTTTTTCAAAAATAAACATAAACCCTCCTAATAAATGGGCTGACCACATGCCCAAGGTTAATCAAAAAGCTCTACCCCTCGCTGGCTCAAAACTTTTTGCACTTCATCGAAATGTATATCGCGTGGCTCTATTTCCTTGCAGGATGCAAGTGCAGCAGCTACTCCAGCAGCTTCACCTATAGCCATGCATATAGACATTACACGGTAGGATGCATGTGCACGGTGAGTACCAGAAATACATCTCCCTGCTAGTACTAAACCATCTATACTTTTTGGAATCAAACAACGTAAGGGGATGTCATAGGGTATAACCTCTTCCGGAACTCCTTCCGCCTGTGCACTACCAGTAGGGTTATGGATATCAACTATAAAGCTCGCTTTATGTACTACAACATCTTCAAATCTACGCCCAGTACGAAGATCCATATCATCAAGCATATATTGACCAATAAAACGACGGGTCTCACGAACTCCAAGAGTGTTTGCTGTGCTCTTTACAAAACAATTCTGATAGCCGTCCACGTGCTTTCTAAGAAAATCAGTTACTATATCAATTTGTGTACGTAAATCAATTTCGGCTTTTTCCAGGTCATCACTAGACAAAGCAGAGATACCGTTTGATTGAGTTGTGTTAATCACACGTTCACCAGGAACTGAAGTACGGAAGGATCGAACCGACGCTGCATTTGGAGGTAGATGTCCATCTTTACAAAGTCTTGTAGTATAATCAAGAAACCTTTCTCCCTTGTACTCAACATGGTCTAATTCACCAATACAGGTCAGAGCATTGTCCTCAACGCCTTGTAGACGGAACATTAAAGTAACAGGCTGTAATAGGCTGTCACCATCTCGTCCCATCTCATATTCTGCACCTGCAAAATATGCAACATCACCGTCGCCAGAAGCATCAACAAAGCATTTTGCCCGTATAATCTTCATGCCTGTTTTTTGTGAAATTACAATGCCTGTAATTTTTTTATCATCTGTTATAGTATCTACAACAGGGGTTTGTAAATATATCTTCACGCCTGCTTCATGTGCAAAATCAATAAGCACACGCTTGGCCATTTCAAAGTCATGCGTCTGCTGTGTAATACCTGTTTCATCACTATCTGGAACTCCTAAACGGTCAACCAGTTCATCTCTTAAGGTTCCCTTTGATACACTCCCTAGTATTGGCGCAACGGCACCATTAGTAAGATTTCCACCAAGCGTACCATAACGCTCAATCAATGCAGTCCTTGCACCTAATCTAGCAGCAGATACAGCCGCACAGATACCAGCAGGACCAGAACCGACTACTACAACATCATATTGTGCTGCTACTTCTATAGACTTCTGATATGATACTGATTCAATACTCATTCTAATACCCCCAAAGTTACATTATTAGTGCAGATTTATAAAATCTGCACTAATAAACCAAACTATTTACTTTTTAATTAATCACCTAAAAAGGCACCTTGCTTTAATAGATTTGTACGAAGTTCTTTTACATCAATAGTTGCAGGCAACTTATCTTCTTTTATTGCCATTGCTGCTGCAGTACCTGCAGCCTGACCGAATACCATACAGCATGGTATCATACGAGTAGCTGACCCTGCAATCGCATCTGCTGATAGTGAACGCCCTGCAACAAGAAGATTGCTAACTCCCTTTGGAACCAAGCACTGGTATGGCACACCAAAGTAAGGCCCATTTTCTAAGGTGTAATATGTACCTCCTGGGTCGTTCCTATTGTGAGTATCCATATTTGTTGCCAGAACAGCTATGGAGTTATCAGGTACGCGACAATTTATAACATCGTCTGCTGTCAACTTGTACAGACCATCAATATGGCGAGTCTCACGAATTCCTACTCTAGCTGCTGTACCCATAAACTTTGCATTCTCAAATCCAATAGCGTACTTCTTCAAGAAATTAAACACTTTATGCGCCTGCTTCATTCCAATCAATTCAGCCTTTGTTAAATCCTCGGCATTGGTTCCATCAATATCTAGAATACGGGAAACATTTAAACGATACTCACCAGGTTCAGGACTCTCAAATAGGCAAATCTCTGCACGAGGTACATCTCCCCATTCCTCCTGCTTTTCTTTAATCAACCAGCTGAATGGCCCATAGAAAGGACGAATCTCATCCTCATGTTCCTTTATGTGAGCCTTTAGTCTATCTGAGTCTACATTGGAAACACGGAAGAACATTGTTGCTGGCTGCATATTTCCATCATTAATGTTACCTAATTCATAATTTACGCCAGACCTAGCAGCTACATCTGCATCACCAGAACAATCTATTATAATTTTTGCGCGAATAACAGACATACCTGACTTATTTGCAATCACAACTCCTACTATCTTATCATCTTCCTTCAGAACATCTACAAACTGGGTATGCAAGAGAATTTCTGCACCTGCTTCTAGAATCATGTCGGAAGCAACCAATTTTAAAGCTTCATGGTCAAATGGTCCCACATGATCATGACCAACCTTATAGAATCCAGCGTGGGAAGTTGTAGATCTAACTACACTAGGCTGAATAGCACCACCCATTTCTTCCATTCTATCTACAATTTCTTGAAAAATACCTTTAATGATTTGCTTTTCACTTCTTGCATCATAAGCGGTCATAAAAGGACCTACAAGACCGTTAGTAGCCTGTCCACCAACACATCCTGAATCATCAATTACAAGTGTCTTTGCACCACCCCTAGCAGCACATATAGCTGCTCCTATTCCTGCCGGACCCGCACCTACAACTAGGATATCTATTTCACTATAAACGGGAAGTATTTTGCTATAATTAATTGTACTCATCTAATATCTCCTTATAGTTATATTTCTGTTTAGTGTTGTAGCAGTCCCGAGGGGACTGCTACTTATGTAGTTTGTTATAATTTATTTTTTGCCATAGAAATCATCGTACCAACCTTGCATTTCAGTTCTTATCTTCTCTCCGCCTCCATTTGTCCAATCTGATTGGAATGTCTTGAGGTCATCAATTTTCTTAGTACCGCTTACAAGCTGTAGAATAAAGTCACTAGTTGACTTAAACAATGACTGATTGTACTTAGAGAAGTTCTCCAAAGAAGGCATGAATGCAAAGGTATTTTCTACAAAAATTTGTGGTCTTTCTGCGTTAGCCTTGTTGGTAACTGCATCAAATGCCGCCCACATTGCGTCACTCTTTCTAACACGTGATGGCCACTGCTTTGCAAACTCTTCCTCATTAGTACTGTTAAGATACCAGTATGAATTACCACGTTCTTCTGAGAAGATAGGGTTAATTGGTTTGATGGAACCATCTGCATCATATGTAAAGTGTGTACCTTCAACTCCAATATTGAGGTAAAGCTGATTTTGTTGTTTGACATTGATCCAGTTAATAGCATGCTCAGCATTCTTAGAACTCTTTAGTACGCAAGTCATTTGATTTATTGCCTCAGTCTTCAAATACTTGCAAGTACCATCAGAACCTGCTAGTGCACCAATATAGCCTAGATCTTCTTCCTTGAGGCCAAGACCGTCTTTGCCTGTCATTATAGGCGTTGTAACCGCAACACCCGTACGGTTAGAAGCTGCAATAATTGCTTTTCCTGCGGAGAATTTTTCATTTACCGTAGTTGTGTTGTTAACAGCCCAGTCACGATCAATAAGTCCTTCTTTTGAGAGTTTTTGCATAAATTCAATCAATTTAGGGAAATTCTCATGTTCGGTCATATAGAAAACTTTACCATTTTCATCAACCATCCAGTCGTTGTATATACCAAAGGCAGAAGTTATACTCTGTGGTATATCCCAGTTAACAGAACCTTCTGAAGCAACACGGAAAGGACCAGTAAATATGATATATTTGTCACCATAGAACTTCTTAAGTTCAACAAGTGTGTTGTAGAACTCGTCGATTGTAGTAGGAACTTCATTAATTCCAGCTGCTTTCAACAGGTCCATTCTAGCTACCATAAAGGCACCTATCTCAGTTGGGTATGGATATTTGTAAGGAATACCATATATCTCACCTTTTTCATCCGAACACGCCTTCCAAGTAACCTCATTTACACCCTTAAGAATGTCCTGGCCATACTCATTAAGTAAACCAGTAAGAGGCATCAATGCACCTTGAGAAAGTAATGTCTGGAACTGTGAAACACTTACCTGAAGCACATCGTAATCAGCACCAGATGCGACTTCCATAAGGAGCTTTTCATTAGCATTTTCAGCTGGAAGTACGTTATAGTTTACCTTGTAGCCCGTCTTCTCTTCATAAACTGCTGCCATGCTGTCAGTGTTAGGATCAAAGCTTACATTGTAGCCAAGATACTTAAGGGTTGGCTTTTCCCCGTCTAGGGCACTTGCTCCCTGTGAGCTACTTGCTTGTGAAGTTGAGGTATTACTCGGGGTTTTACCATCACTACCACAACCCGCTAAGCTAGAAACAACCATCATTACTGCAAGAAATGTTACAAAAATCTTCTTCATAATATCCCTTCCTCTTTTTTATATTTTTACCGTTTCCGATAAATTACAAAGATTAGACCACTTTATTAGCCCTTAACCGAGCCAATGGTAATACCTTGCACCATATATCTCTGAACTAGTGGGTATATGGCAACTATAGGAATTAGTGAAAGAACAACAACCGCGGCTATAATGCCATCGATAGAAACATTTGAATAATTACCTGCTACTAGACGTTCAACAATTGTTTGAGTATTACTGATAGTGTTATAGATAAATAACTGCAATGTTTGCATTTCAGTACTGTTTGTATACATTACTGCATGGAAGTAATTATTCCAGTAGTTTACAGCGTATAACATTGAAACAGTTGCTAATACTGGAGTAGACATTGGACATACTATATATACAAGAATCTTAATATCACTTGCGCCATCAATTTTTGCTGATTCTTCAATGCTTTCAGGTAGACCTTCAAAATAATTTTTAACAATAAACATATTAAAATGTACTATAAAAAACGGAAGAATCAATGCTGCAAAAGTATCCATAATGCCAAGTGTGCGAACAACCATATACGCAGGAACCATTCCACCAAAGAATACCATACTTATTATGTATAGCATTATAAAGAGCTTTCGCCCTTTAAATGAAGGCTTAGATAGTGGATAGGCCGTTGTAATGGTTACTATCATACTGATGATTGTACCTACAACAGTAACAATAACTGTGTTCTTAAGGGAGTTCAAAAAAGTTGTTTCTTTTAAAACATATAAAATAGTCTCAAACTGTATATCAACTGGCCAAAACATTACAGCTCCTGATGTAACAGCTGAAGCACTGCTGAATGACTTAGATACTACGTGTAATATTGGAAGTATGGCACACAGTGCAAGTATAGTCATAATAATGTATGAAATTACTATCATAGATTTTTCACTTGCTTCGAGTGGAATACCCGTTGTTTTCTTTTTGTTTAACATAATTTTCACCTCAAGCAGAATATACTTTCATTTCTATTACCAGATACTTCTATGAAGCAATTTCTTACAAACAGCATTTGAGCCTACTATTAAGATAAATGCCACAACCGAATTAAATAAACCAAGCGCAGTGCCCAATGCAAAATCAGATTGACCCAACCCCATACGGTAAACATAAGTTTGGATTACGTCCGCAACATCATAAACTGTTGAATTATAGAATACTAGAATCTGCTCAAAACCGGTATCCAATATGTATCCAACCTTTAGAATGAGCATCAGTACGATAGTAGATGCAATTCCAGGTAATGTTATGTGCCAGATTTGGCGTAACTTGGAAGCACCATCCACTCTAGCCGCTTCATAGAGCGAAATATCGATACCCGTAATAGCTGCCAAATAAATAACTGTATTCCATCCAATCTCTTTCCATCCCTCAGTAAAGACTAATAGGCCACGAAATACGTTTGTGTCCGAAAAGAAGCTTATTCTTTCAAAGCCAAATGCTGCTAACCCTGTGTTAAGAATGCCATAGGTACCTAATAATGAATAAAAAATACCGAATGTAACAACCCATGAGAAGAAATATGGAACATATATTGCTGTCTGTGCCAGCTTACGGTATGCTTTGTTTCGAATTTCGTTGAGTAAAATGGCACATATTATAGGAATTGGGAATAAGAACAAAATCTTGTATGCATTAATAATAAGGGTATTTAGAAGTACTTTTACAAATGCAGAACTTGCAAATAACCTTTCAAAATGCTCAAGTCCTACCCATTCGCTTTTTGCTATTGCATCTAGCGGATTGGTTCCTGCAAAAATACTATAATCTTTAAATGCAATCGTAATACCATAGAGCGGTAGAAACTTATAGACTATCAAGAAAAATAGTCCAGGAAGCAGCATAATATATAAGAGATAATGTTCCTTAAAATATGCTCCTAATTTAGAGTGCGATTGTAGTTCATTTTTTGCTTTTGGTTTTAAAGCAAACATTTTCATAGCATTTTCCTCCGAAATAGTGAGTAAAAAACCTTAACATAATATTTCATTTTTAAATTGAGAAATATAGACTTTTGAAAGCTTTCAATTAAGTTTAATTTTTTCTATGCTCTAATCTTAGCACACAAAAATCATAAGTAGAATGACTCAATCTTCTGATTTCTTATCCAAAACTGTTATTTTTGCATAAAAACAATGTCAATATATGCTGGGATTTATTGCATAATACCCAAAACGTTATATGCAAAGAGACTGATTGAATAGCCTTTTATAGCTATTCAATCAGTCTCTTGTAAGCTATTTCTTACTATATATGTATACTAATATTCGTCTTTTGTAGGAGTCTTATGTAGAATCTTATGTAGAGTTTTTATAGAGTCTTATTCTTATCTGGAGTCTCATGTGGAGTCTTATGTGCAAGCTTTTGTAGCATCTTTATGTAGATAAAATTATTCCTGTGGCATATATTTTAAGGGTAATGATATGGTAACAGTTGTACCCACATTAATTTCAGAACTTATACTAAGGCCGCAGTCTTCTCCTCCAAACAACTTAAGTCTTTCGTCCACATTACCAAGACCATAGCCCTTGGTATTACTGCTATTACTTTGCCCTAGAATGTTTTCAAGCTGCTGTTGATTCATACCATTACCATTATCCTTAATGCTAATGATTAATCGCCCATTCTCTTCTCTTGCAGCTATAGCAAGCCTCCCCTCGTTGTTTTGGCTATGAAGAATACCATGATTGAGTGCATTTTCAACTAGCGGTTGAAGGGATAGCTTTGGAATAAGGCAATCTTTAAGTTTTTCATCTATATTTATATCTATGGTTGATATATTACTAAACCTTTTTTGCATAATTCCAACATAAGACTCAACCAACTCTAATTCATCTCGAAGGGTAACAACATCCCTTCCCTTGGCTAAGCTTAAACGGAAATACCTTGAAAATGCATTTATCATCCATATACTATCTTTTTTATAATCCTCCAGTATCATCCACTTTATGGCATCAAGAGTATTATATAAAAAATGTGGATTTATTTGCGCCTGAAGAGCCTTCAGCTGAAAATCACGGGCTTTTATTTTGGCTTCATATGACTCTTCCATCAATTTTTTTATAGTAATAACTAACTGGTTTGCATTATTCTCTAATAAAGCAAGAGACTTATTATTTTTGTCATTTAGTGAGGCAACATTATCAGCTTGGTCAATTCCCTCATTTTTCAGTACCATAATAGCATTATTTATTCGTTTTACAGTATTTTCAACTATACTAGAATATATGATTATTAATGAGATTACAAAAACTACGATAACGGCTAAAATCAACACAGCGCGCATCACATCAAATGAAAAGATATCCGTTCCGTATACTGTAGTAGCTGGTAATCTCATTATTAGATACCAATTTGGTACACTCAATTTAGAAAATGCCACAAGATCAGAATTATTACTCATTTTTCCACTAAGATGTCCTGTCTCATTTTCCAACACAGCTTTTAACTCGGTGGATGAGAGGCCCTCTTTACCAATCAAGCTTGAATCGGGGTGGGAAATTATAAAACCAGTTGAGTCTACCAAGTAAATCTCCTCATCAATGCTTATACCTGCAGAAAATATTTTACTAAGCTTGGTTTCTTCTATATCCAATTGTAGTACACTGGCTATTTCATCATAATTTTTTTTACTTGAAATTGTCATCCGGCAAGATATAACATTAATTAATCCTGTTCCATCATATATACGGGTTCCATATGTCTTCATCCAAACCACTCCACGCTGTAAATTCTCACTGTTTTCCAGCGTAAGCTCAGGCAAAGAATAGAATGTATCCTGTTGGTTTGCGTATATTTTACCGGAAGGTACATATAGTCTAACTTTACTAATCATATGTTTTCCTTCGTAAGCAGAAACCAGAGATTTAAGTTCCGCATATTCTTCTAGCTGTGTTTGAACATCGGTGCTTCCACTTCTAATATACGGATAAGCCGTACTAAGAATAGAAAGGGCGCTTTCAGATATTTGTTCAAACCGGTAATCAAGGTTGCTTTTAATCTGGTTAACCGCTAATCTCATATTATTTGAAAGCTCGCTCTCAATAATCTTTGCAGAGTGATTGGAATACATAATTACAATAAAAGTGAGCGGTATAAATACTGCAAAAGCAAAAAGAGCAACTGCTCTTTTTGATAAGCGCATATTATCGCTATAAAGAACACGCCTAAAGATCTTATCTCGCATACTAATTTTATTCATAAGCACTTCCCTTCCCACCTGTTTCGATATAACAATTTCTGAGCGGTAAATAAACTTTTCTGAACAGTAGAATTTCTTTTGCAGTTAGATACTATTTCTCGGCAGAGGAAATTGCAATATTCCTATATTCACTAGGTGAGAGTCCTGTATATTTCTTAAACAGGCGTGAAAAATAGCTAGGAGAAAGGTATCCCACTTCATAACATACATCATATAGTTTTATGTAAGGCTCTGATAAGAGCTTCTTTGCCTTTTCAAGTCGAGTGTTAGTTAAGTAGTCATTTATCGTAGTACCTGTAACTTGTTTGAATAATACGCATAAGTATGTAGGTGTCAAGTAGACATCTTTTGCTAACGTAGTTATAGATATCTGCTCCTTAAAATGATCATCAATGGTCTTGCGGACTTGATTAATTATAGTGTGGGAATATGTTTTGCTCATACTTCTCATGAGGGAAGCTACCTCAGTATAAAGCTTTTGAATCATAAGACACTGTTGTTCAAAATCTGAACAACATAAAAACTTCTCTAAAATCATTCGTTGATTGGAGTAGTCACTTTTTTTATTTATCATTATATCTGTCACTATCCGTGTTGGAAGGAGTAGTAAGTAAATCAGCAAATTTTGCTCTTCATCACGATGGAACTTCTCCTTAATTATATTAAAAAACTCATTCAGTACCTCTAGCACCTGCTCGGCACTACCATGACTCAAGCACTCCTGCAGACTCTTTTCAGCTCTTTCCTTGAATTCTTTGAGGCTTTCGTCCATTTCGTATTTATCAATGGAGATAGCCAGTTCGCTATCGAGCAAGTAGTGTTTGCTTATGGCATTTGAAGCGTTCTCGTAGGATGTCTTTATATTTTCTAGTCCCTTAAATCTTTCACTAATACCAATCGAGACTTTAAGATTCATACCAACATTTAGCCGTTTGTTTAATTTCTCGGAGACCTCAAGGATAGTATCTTCATACTCGTCTTCTAATAAGGAAAGTATCATTATGTATTCACCCTGCTTATTTTCAAAACAAATTGTATCGCTATAAAGCTTACCTACATTCCTACATTCGTCTTGAATTTGCAAAGATAAAAGCTGTCGATCACGTTCTGATAGAGTATAAAATGTGCTGTATATACTCTGTACTTGAATTACCAGTACACAGTAGTGCATTTCGTCATATAGCGGTATATTTAAAAATGCTATTCGTTCCTTCAATATCTCTGGTTTTTCTATGTCATCACGAATCATTGTTATAAAAAAACGTTCTTGCAAAAGAGGAAAGCTCTCATTTAGGAGGTTTTCCATATCAGCAAGGTTTTTCTTGCTCTGATTCTCCATTTCCATAATGTTAACCACACGACTAACGGTCTCCTGGAGCTCATCTAAGTCTATTGATTTAAGGATATAGTCTATAGCATCAACTTTAAGTGCCTTCTTAAGGAAGACTATGTCATCATGACCACTGACGAATATTATCTTTATATCCGGATAAAGCTCCCGTAAATTTTTGGCCAATGTTATTCCATCCATATACGGCATGAGGACATCGGTAAGCACTAGATCAACATGGTTTTCCTTTACAAAGTTTAATGCCTTTTCTCCATCTGGTAGATCAGCAACTATCTGAATATTGTAAGCACTCCAATCAAAGTGTCTCTTAAGTCCTTGACGCACTAGATCTTCATCATCAACAATAATAGCCTTATACATAAAATTCCTCCTTATGTTGTATTACTATTTGAGCTATATATAGCGTTAAAAGTTTATGATAATTGCTTATTCTAATAATGCTATACAATTAGTGGGATAACTATAAAACCATGCACGCTTGTGCTATGGATTACACGTAGTGATTGAAGTTTATTTAGTTTACAAAAAAATGGTAATATTATGTAAATTTAATTAGTAACACTTAACAAATTATACAAAAACAATTCATCTGTCAAGTATACCATAAAAATTGATTTTTCAACAATACTACTAATTTCTTATTTATAAAAACTAGTTTTTATGTACTAATTGTTTAAAAACTATCACTATCCTTCACTCATTTTTATCTTCAGTTGACTTCAATGTAGTACTACATGCTATATTAAAAGAAGTTATTAGTTAATTTATCATATTTATCATTTGAAATATAATTCTCCATTTTTCGGTAATTTTATTATGCCACTAAATAGTTAATGAATTTAATTTAGTGACATAAACCATTTCATTTTTTAGGAGGATAGTCGTGAGTGAGATTCAATATTCTAAAATCATCAAAAATCTAATAGAAACAGATGTCCTTGTTATTGGTGGGGGTACTGCTGGCTTTGGAGCAGCTGTAGCAGCAGCTCGTAACGGAGCAAAAACATTATTGATTGAGCGTTTAAGCATGCTCGGAGGTATGGCTACATCGGGCCTCGTTGGACCATTTATGACATGCTATGATAACGATGCACAGGAACAACTAGTCAAGGGTATCTTCGATGAGCTATGTGTAAGGACTGAAGCCTGTGGAGGTGCTATTCACCCTTCCAAGATTGAAGGTATGACCTCTTATTCCTCCTATTATATGGCAAGCCATAGACATGTTACTCCATATCAATCTGAGGTTCTTGCAGTAGTGATGGAAGAAATGGTTCTAGAATCCGGTGCACAAATACTTTACAACGTTCAGGTTACCGATTGCATTACTAATAATGGGAAGATAGAGCATGTTATAGTCCATATGAAAGAAGGTATTGCGGCGATTCGTGCAAAGATATACATAGATTGCACTGGGGATGCTGATGTAGCATATCTGGCAGGTGTACCCACATGGCTTGGCCAAAAAGAAACAGGCATTATGCAACCTACTACCCTTTTCTTTGAAGTCGGAAATATAGACCGCGAGAAGTACTTGGGCGAGTTAGAAGCAAATAAAGCAAACCTAGATAATCACACTGCTAATTGCTTTGCTAAATATGTCGCTGAAGCAAAGCGTAACGGAGACTGGACAATTGACCGTAATGAATTAGGCAACTATGAACAAAATATCCCTGGGCGATGGAAAATTAATACCACTCGCATAGCGCATATTGACGCTACAAAAACATCTGATATAACCAAAGCTCTTATTGAAGGTAGGCGTCAAGTACAAGAAGTTGTTGCTTTTATGAAAAAATACCTCCCTGGTTGTGAGAATATTCAGCTTATTCAGGTCGCTACTTCACTTGGTGTTCGTGAGACAAGACACATTGTTGGCAAATATGAACTTACAGCAGAAGATATACTATCACGTAAGCATTTTGATGATGCGATATGTACATTCGGATATGCCATTGATGTTCACAATTCAACAGGTGGTGGTGTTACATTCACCTGTGTTGATAAATACTACACTATACCATATCGTTGTCTGATTCCTGAGAACTGCGATAATATGCTTGTTGCAGGGCGTAGTATATGTGGTTCCTCAGAGGCTGCAGCAAGCTATCGTGTTATGCCTGCATGCATTGCTATGGGACAGGCTGCTGGAACTGCAGCTGCGATAGCGATTAAAAGCTGTGTCCTACCTGAGAAAGTGGATATTGTTAATCTTCGGGATACTCTTATTGCTCAAGGTGCAGTTATCAAAGACTAGAATATGAAGAGTAGAATATTAGATAAAGAATATTAGGTCCAGAATATACATACTAGCATATAAATGCTAGAAAAATACAAATTATTTTAACAAAGGAGACAAAACTATGAAAACCCTCCAAAAAAATTATGATGTTGTCGTCATTGGCGGTGGGCCAGGCGGAATTCCTGCAGCAATTGCAGCAAGCAGAAATGGAGCAAAAGTACTTTTAGTAGAGAAAAACGGATACCTTGGTGGTAATTTAACGATAGGTTTACCATTGTTGGGGTATCTCGACAAAGATGGCAAGCCTGTAACTGCAGGTATTGCTCAGGAACTTGTAGATGAGCTGAGAAAACGAAATGCCTGTACCGACCATTATCAATGCCCAATGCACAATTCTGTAACACTATACGACCATGAAATTTTCAAGGTTGTAGCATTCGAGATGTGTCTTGCAGCAGGTATTGATATACTTTTGAACACTGAAATCATCAATACCAACGTAGATAATGGTAGCATCAAATCGGTTACACTTTTTGGTAAGGGTTATTATATAGAGGTTACTGCTAACGTCTTTATTGATGCAACCGGAGACGGTGACATGGGTTACCTAGCTGGTGCAACTTATAATATGGGACAAAAAGATACTGGAGCATTGCAGCCCCCTACTCTTATGTTTACTTTAGGCAACGTAGATACTGACAAAACAATAGATTTTATCGAAAGTGACCCTGAACAAATGCGTTTATGTAGTACCATAGAATGCGACTTTGATAAGTACAACGCTGATTTCTTCCGTTCAAATGAACACCACGTTATGGTGGGCATGCGTAAGCTTTTCCTCGAATTAAAGGAAAAAGGCGAGTTACCCGTTGACAGAGATACTCTTATATACATTAAAAGCTTAATACCAGGAGAAGTACACATAAATTCAACCAGACATCTTGGTATTAATGGTAGCGATGTTCTGGACTTGACTCGCGCAGAGATTGAAGGTCACTTGCAGATTCCAAAATTAGTAGAGACTCTCAAAAAATACGTCCCAGGTTTCGAAAACTGCTATATTACACAAATATATCCTTCACTGGGTGTGCGCGAAACGCGCCGCTTCGCAGGTTTATGCGAGTTAACTGAGGATCAAATTATGGTGGGTGAAGTTCCAGAAGATACTGTTGCACTTGGGTCGTACATAATAGATATCCATGAAGGCAACGGCGCTGGTACCATCGTTAAACGAATAAAGCCATATGGTATTCCTTATGGATGTACAGTAAGTATGGATATAGATAATCTCATGCTCAGCGGAAGGTGTGCTTCTTTGGATGCTGTAGTAATGAGCTCTGCAAGGGTTATGCCAACTTGTATGGCTATAGGCGAGGCCGCTGGCGTTGGCGCTGCACTTGCAGTGAAATACAATATTGCTCCTGCTATGGTTGATGTAAATGAGGTTCGTGGTATTTTAAGAAGAGCCAACGTAATACTTGAACCAGCCGAGTAAAGCAGATAGTATTACATGTATAAGGAGGACGCTATTTATGAAACATGGTATTTATTACGCATATTGGGAGCAGGAATGGGAAGCTGACTACAAATATTATATTGAGAAGGCTGCCAAGCTCGGCTTTGATATACTTGAAATTGCTGCTTCACCAATACCCTTTTACAGTGACAGTCAGATAAACGAGCTAAGAGCATGCGCTAATAGTAATGGAATTACTCTTACAGTGGGTCA
Organism: Bacillota bacterium; assembly: GCA_023417285.1. Classification (GTDB taxonomy): domain Bacteria; phylum Bacillota; class Clostridia; order Acetivibrionales; family DSM-1351; genus Ruminiclostridium. The sequence goes on along the minus strand of JAEZFR010000113.1, from coordinate 7,430 downwards.
TGGACCAAGAGCAGAGCAGAATCTGTCATCGTCTGATCCTGCTGTGAGAAAGAATGCTATAGCCTTTTATACAGATTTGTTAAAACGTCTGTACAAGTTAGATGTGCATCTGATAGGTGGGGCTTTATATTCCTATTGGCCTGTTGATTATACAAAAGCAATTGACAAAAAGGGAGATTGGGAACGCAGTGTACAGGGAGTTCGTGAGGTTGCCAAGGTAGCAGAGGACTGCGGTGTTGACTTCTGCCTTGAAGTGTTGAACAGATTTGAGAATTATTTAATCAATACTGCTCAAGAAGGTGTAGCTTTTGTAAAAGAAGTCGGTCATCCTAATGTAAAGGTAATGTTAGACACCTTTCATATGAATATCGAAGAAGATAGCATTGGTGGAGCAATAAGAACTGCGGGACAATATCTTGGCCATTTACATACTGGAGAATGCAATCGTAAAGTACCTGGCAGAGGAAGAACTCCGTGGAATGAGATTGGCGAAGCACTATCAGATATATGTTATAATGGCAGCATTGTTATGGAACCCTTTGTAAAAATGGGTGGAACAGTGGGTTCAAATATAAAGGTTTGGAGAGATATTAGTAATGGTGCAAATGAGGAAATGCTAGACATGGATGCAAAAGCCGCACTTGATTTCTCCAGATATATGTTAGATCGCCGTAGACCATAGTCAATTATGTTTAGTTATCTTATTTGATAAGGGAGATGATTTTATGGATATTATTAGTCAATTTAACCTCACGGGGAAAAAGGCATATGTAACGGGGGGAGCACGTGGTATAGGCAAGTGTGCTGCAATTGCATTAGCCAAAGCAGGTGCTGATGTTGCAATAGTTGACATGGATATTCACGAGGCAGAAAAAACCTCTAGAGAGATTAAATTATTAGGAGTAAATAGCATCGCTGTAAAAACAGACGTAACAAACCCTGATGATGTAAATAAAATGATTGATAATATAGTAGCAGAATTCGGAACAATAGATATTGCTTTTAACAATGCTGGAATATGTGTAAATGTCAAGGCTGAAGAAATGTCCTATGAAGACTGGAAGAAGGTCATAGACGTTAATTTGACAGGAGTGTTCCTAACCTCCCAGGCAGTTGGGCGTGTGATGATAAAAAATAAAAAAGGCTGCATTATAAATACCGCATCAATGTCAGGTCATATTGTTAATGTGCCACAGCCACAGAGTGCCTATAATGCATCTAAGGCCGGTGTTATAATGCTAACAAAATCACTTGCTGTAGAATGGGCACAATACAATGTGAGAGTTAACTCTATAAGTCCTGGCTATATAGGCACTGAGATGACACTAAAGGCTACAGATTGGATTCCTACCTGGGTCCAGTCCACTCCAGTAAGACGTATGGGTACTCCTGAGGAGCTTCAAGGAGCAGTCCTTTACCTTGCAAGTGACGCATCGAGTTTTACCACTGGTTCTGATATTGTGGTTGATGGAGCATTTACCTGTATTTAAGGCTAAGAATAGTAAGGGGCTACTTGTAAAAAGTAGTCCCTTACTTTTTATTTATATGAATTCATTGTTACCGCCCAACAGCGGTAGTTGGTAATTAATAATATTATTATCAGGAAACTTATGAAGGTAGGAGAAAACTTCATTCGGATCGCATAAAATATTATGCTCTTTACAAGTGCTTATCAGAAGTTGATGTAGTTGAGCGTTATTATCACTATTTATCTCATAAGCATACCCGTACTTTTTGTGGTATTTAGACCGCAATCCAGGAAAGTGTTCATCTAACTTCATATAATAGTATTCTCTATCCCCTTCCCTTAACGTCATCCCAATTCCGAAGTTAATAATCCCCTTTACTTTTGCAGCAATGCAATAACCTAAAATCCCCTCCAAGTTATCTATTGTATCATTTATAAATGGCAAAATTGGAGTTATCCAAACAACGGTTGGGATATCATTGTCCCTTAAAATTTCCAGCACCTCAAACCTTCTCTTGGTTGTACATACATTTGGCTCTATTATTTTACACAAGCTTTCATTAAAAGTAGTCATTGTCATTTGGACTACACACTTTGACTTCTTATTGATACTTTTCAGCAAGTCTAAATCCCTCAATATAAGGTCTGACTTTGTTTGAATGGCGAGCCCAAATTTATACTCATCAATGATTTCCAGACACTTTCTTGTCAGCCTTACACTTTCTTCACAGTGCATATAGGGATCACACATTGCACCTGTTCCAATCATACATTTCTTGCGTTTCGAACGAAGGGCTTTCTCTAAAAGTTCTGGTGCATTTTGCTTTACTTCTATGTCCTCAAAGTCATGAGTGAATCCATAGCATTTACTTCTACTGTCACAATAGATACAACCATGAGTACAACCACGGTACACATTCATACCATTGCTTGATGATAATATTCCCTTTGCCTGAGCAAAATGCATCGCTCTACCTCCTTATGCTTTTAGCTGTATATATGGGTAACTATTTTAATAATAAACTTTTGTCTTATTAATATAAAAACTTTTGTCTTACTATAGCCTTTGTCTTATAAATATAACTCCATTATACAGGGTTAAATATGTCAACAACATGTCATAATATAAAATCTGTACTATAATTATTTAGTTCTTTCAAAGCAATAGTGAGTAGACCTACAGCTATATAAAGTAATAGCACTATAAAGACAATAGCGATATAATTGTTTTTGCAGGAAACTCATGGTAAAATATAGAAGTATTGATTGCTAGGATTTATAGAGGATTATAAATTTTAGGCAGATTTATAGATTTTACTCAGATTATAGATTTTAAAAATAGAAGTAAATTAAAAGGAGGTTAAAGATGCAACTCTGCATTGTCAATGCTCCGTGTGAGGCCTGATTGGGGGAAACTGCACGGAGCGGATAAATTTCGTCCGTTAGGCTTTGCACTTTCATTATTATTAATTTTGAAAGAGGAGCAAAGTCATGATAAAAAATTTAATAGCGCCTATTAAGGAACTACGTACCTTCCTGATTCTATGGATTACGCAGTCATTTTCGGCACTTGGTAGTGCAATGACCAATTTTGCACTGGTAATCTGGTCATATCAGCAGCAAGGATCGGCTCTTACCACCTCGGTTTTAGCTGTATGTTCATATGCACCCTATGTATTACTTAGTATTTTCGCAGGTGCATTGAGCAATCGCTGGAACAAAAAGGTTACAATGCTTGCTTGTGATAGTGTTGCGGCGGTTTGTTCTGTTTGCGTACTTATTCTGCTGACAACTGGTAATCTCCATATTTGGCATCTGTATTTGATTAACGCTTTAAATGGGTTGATGAATACTGTACAGCAGCCAGCCTCAGAAGTGACCATCAGTCTGCTTGCACCACAGAAGCACTATCAGAAGGTAAGTGGATTGCGTTCGTTTTCGAATTCACTGGTCACTATTTTGACCCCCGTAATTGCTACAGCAATGCTCTCATTTACAAATATTTATTTCATCATATTATTTGATTTGATTACATTTGTGGTGGCTTTTATAGCACTGTTATGCTTTATTAAAATACCAAAAGTTAAAGAGGATATCAAGGCGGCGGGTGAAACAGTGATACAGCTGGTAAAGGGTGGGATTAGGTACCTTTGGGATAACCGGGGCATACTGGATTTGATGCTGTTTTTGGCAGTAATTAATTTTACCGCTTCTATCTTCAATGCAGCGTTGCCTGCGATGATGCTATCAAGAAGTGGCGCCGGAGAAGTAGCTCTTGGTGCCGTCAATACAGTTACCGGATTGGCAACCTTATTGGGGAGCATATTAGTTTCTTTTATGCCACCCCCTAAAAGCCGAGTTCGGGTTATATGTAATTGTTTGCTTTTTTCCATGAGTACGGAGAACTTTATCCTTGCTTTTGGAAGAAGTATACCAGTATGGTGTATAGGGGCAGTCTTGGGATGGATATTCATTCCTGTTATGGGTGCTAATATGGATGTATTGTTTCGTACCAAAATCCCCATAGAAATGCAAGGTAGAGTTTATTCTGTGAGAAATTCTTTACAGTTCTTTACCATTCCATTGGGTTATCTATGTGGAGGGTTTTTGGTCGACAGGGTTTTTGAACCCTTTATGGCAGCACAATCCACGAGTAGTCTGTGGATTACACTGTTCGGATCAGGAAAAGGCTCTGGTGCTGCAATGCTATTTTTTGTAATTGGCTTGTTTGGAGCATTATCTTGCTTGCCATTTAGAGCCGACAAAAATATTTGGAAGCTAGAAACAAAAGATCTAAAACCATATCTAGGTGAAGGAACAACAGACCTATAAATGTATCTAAAAAAAGGCACATTGCACCAATTATCCATTGGTGTAGTGTGCCTTTTGAGCAGTTAAGCAGTAATCAGATTTTTATTAAGTATTAAAACCATTAATAGGCTTAAGCTGCTTATAGTATTTAATTCTCATCAATTAATTGTACCAATCTTTCATACAGCCCAGTATCAACGATAGTATAATGGCCATCTTTTCCGTGCTGCATTACAGCCTTACCTTCATGTAAATACGCATAATTTTCTGATGTAGTACCGTCAGAATAGGTTGTTCTCAAGAGGTAACAATCCTCCAAGGTATTAATATCAACGCCTGGCCATGCTGCCGACCTAATCATGTAGTTCATTATAATGTCCTTTGCAAGCTTACTATCGTCCTTGTTGAGGGGAGCTATAGTTCGTTCCACTTCCCCTTTCTTTAACCATATAAGCTGGTAGGATGTAACCTTTATGCCTGCTCTTTCCCAAAAACCAGCTGGCACATCACTATTGCCTTCATAATTCCAACTATTTAGCCAGTCCCGACTTGCTTTATATGTATCCCCATCAATAATTAAATAGGTGTTACCGCTATTTATGAAATGGTGCACCTCACCATTTTTCAATGTAATATAAAAAGTCTGAACTCTTCCCGATATACTCTCTGGATTATTTATAAGTGTTCCGTTACTACTATTGATTAGCTTAATAATTGCAGCCTTCTCTTCTTCTGTTTCAAAACTTCTGTACTGTTCCTTTTGCTCCGAAGGACTTAAAACCAGCTCTATACTTTCAATATCCTCAGGCTGTAATGACTTTGCCCATGGCATTGAAGGAGCATTGCTACGAGGATTAGATACAAGTCCAACAGATACAGCAACAACTACAATTATCACCGTTGTAATGAACCAAAACTTCGGTTTCTTATAATCTAAAATATTATTAATTCTTCCCTTAATACTTCCCTCACCAAATGCAAGAGGGCTCCCGTTTAAAATGTGTCTTCCACTAGCAAGGGATAATAATGTAATGGCATAGGGCTTTTTTATATCATTCCCCACTTCTTTTAATACTCTTTCGTCACAGGATAGCTCCATGTCCATGCTCATTAACATAAATGCGATCCATACAAGAGGATTAAACCAATGGATACATAATATTAGGAAAGCAAAAGTCTTAATAATATGATCTTTTCTATTAATATGGGTCTGCTCATGCAGTAGAATATAGCCCTTTTCTTGTATGCTAAGTCCAGTTGGCAAGTATATCTTTGGTATTATTAATCCAAGTACAAAGGGTGTTTTCAAATCTTTTGCCTCATATGTACTTTTCTCTATCAACTGTGCGCTTTTTAGCTGTTTTTTTAGCGTTAAAATAGACACAAGGCTATAAATAAGTAATACTATCGCACCTATTACCCATATAAACGCTCCTATTTGTAAATAAATCTGCAACGGGTTTACACTATCCCCAATAGCAGGAGCAGGCAGTGCCTTGCTTATAAAAGAGTCAACTATACCTATCCCACTATTAAGCTGAGGACTTTGCTGATATATTATGTCTTTAGGTATTGGTGAAGTATTTATTTTCTGAGGCAGAAGGCTGTATATGCTTTCAAAAGAAAAAGGAAGTATTAGGCGAAAAGCTACAACACTCCATAAGGTATAGGAGTAAATTTTTGGAGCCTTCTTCAGTAATAATCTACAAAGCATAACAAATAATATTACATAACTTGCAGTGAGACTCATATTTAACACAGAGATAAATAGCATACTCATCTCTACACCTCCTTGTGCTCGTCAATAAGTTTCTTTAACTCTTCAGCCTGATGCTTACTCAGTTTTTTGCTGTTGATAAAGGCTGTCAAAAATTTAGGCAAGGAGCCCCCGAAGGTATCCTCTACAAAACGTATGCTTTGATCTGAGTAGTATTCTTCCTTAGTAACCAAAGACGATACTACAGCATTATCATTTCTCAAAATACCCTTTTGGCATAAATTTTTAAGTACTGTATATGTTGTGGACTTTTTCCACCCCATTTCCTTCTCACATATTTTAACCAGCTCACCCGAACCAATGGGCTGGTGCTGCCATATGATATCAGCAAACCTTTGTTCGCTCTCTGTAAGCTTATGATTCATATATGCCTCCCGCTCTATTTATAGAATTAGTATATATAATTCTGTTTCGACCTTCTTTCGGTCTATAAACCATAGACCTTATACTAACAGTCTATAGCTTATAGACCAATATGTCAATAGGGTTATTAGAAGGCACTATGTACAACGGAATGGAAGTAAAAATCCAAATCATCTCCGAGATTTGGGAACTTTTGTTGCAAATTAAAAGCAGATACCATGCTTTGCTCTCTGCAAAAACGGTATCTGCTCATTATTAACAATCTATTTTTAAACTATGGTTTTAATGTTGCCTGAATCAGCCCATTATTGTCCAGCTTTGATAATTCTTTTACTTTATCTAAATCTAGACCCATGGCTGCTGTAATACGTTCTCCGTATTCAGTATCAGCCAGATAGCAGTGAACTGCATGACGATATTTTACGTTGTCTGTTACTGGAGCAATATCAGCAGCAGTATTTTCTATCAGAAGCTTACGCTTATCTTCTGTCATTAAGCGATATAGTTCGCCACCTGCACGGAAATTATCGTCTGTAGGATCGTCCTTTGGATCAAACCTGTACATAGCACCTTCAAGCTTCAGAGGTGGTTCTGCCACTTCTGGTTGTGGTGTCCAATAGCCTTCACTGTTTGGAGAATATGCAGGCATCCTTCCATAGTTTCCATCTACGCGCATTGCACCATCTCTGTGATATTCATTGACCTCGCATTTTGCACGGTTAACTGGTATATGATTATGATTAACACCAAGCCTATATCGCTGAGCATCACCATAAGCAAAAAGTCTTCCTTGTAAAAATCTATCGGGTGAAAATCCTATACCTGGAACAACATGTGCAGGTGAAAAAGCTGATTGCTCAACTTCTGCAAAATAGTTTTCAGGATTGCGGTTTAGTTCAAGGACACCTACCTCTATAAGTGGGAATTCCTTGTGACGCCAAATTTTTGTAATATCAAATGGATTCTCATAGTGATTATGAGCCTGCTCTTCTGTCATTATCTGAACATACA